>DAIEQP010000365.1 GCA_027347805.1 Ignavibacteria bacterium
GAACGATTTGCGATTGCATTAGTCGGCTCTTCTGGAGAAGGAGGCGCCAAAATTCATAGAAGAACTTTTGGTGAACAGGTTGAAAATGTTGCTTCTTCTGGAGAATATCATTGGATGGCGGGAAATTTTATAAAGTATGCAGGACCATTAACACCAAACGATCTTCCAGTTGATTCACACGAATTAATTGCTCTTTGTGCTCCTCGGCCAGTTTTTATCGGTGCGGGTTCTCCAACTGTCGAAGGGCAATGGATTGATGCAAAAGGATCTTTTATTGCAGCAGTTAACGCAGGACCAGTAAACAAACTGCTTGGAAAGAAAGATTTAGGTATAACAGAATTTCCTCCGATTGAAACAACTTTGACTGATGGCGATATTGCAATCCGTCAGCATAGCGGTGGACATACAAACGGCCCAAACTGGGGAACCTTCTAAATTTTGCCGAAAAATATTTTAATGTTCCTAATCAAAAATAAATATCAACAAAAAGGATTAACGATGAAAAATTTTTTGTTACGTTCAATTGCAGTTTGTCTTTTTAGTTTTACAGCAATAATTGCTCAACAAAAGCCAACGTTCAACAATCCAATCTTAGCAGGATTTTATCCTGATCCAAGTTTAGTAAAAGTGGGAAGCGATTATTATCTGGTAAATTCAACTTTTGCTTATTATCCAGGCATACCAATTTTTCATAGTAAGGATTTAATTAGCTGGGAACAAATTGGAAATGTTCTTGATCGTCCCGAACAATTAAACCTGGATGGTTTTGGAGTATCGCGTGCGATTTTCGCTCCAGCAATTAAATATTACAAAGGGATTTTTTATTTGACATGTACTCTGGTTGATGGCGGTGGAAATTTTGTAGTTACTGCTAAAAATCCTGCAGGACCATGGTCGAATCCTGTATGGCTTCCACAAGTTAATGGAATCGATCCTTCGTTGTTTTTTGATGACAACGGAAAAGCTTATTTGATTTATAACAGTGATGCACCTGATAACAAACCTTTATATGAAGGTCATAGAACTATAAGGATGTACGATTTTGATTACAAGGAATTAAAAGTTGTTGGTGTAAATAAAATATTAGTAAATGGCGGAGTAGATTTTTCTAAGAAGCCAATATGGATTGAAGGACCTCATATTTACAAAAGAAACGGATTTTATTATTTGATACCTGCTGAAGGAGGTACAGCAGAGGATCATTCTCAGGTGGTATTCAGAAGCAAAAATGTTGACGGGCCATTTGTGCCTTGGGAAAAAAATCCAATCCTCACACAACGAAATCTGGATCCCAAAAGCAAAAATCCGGTTACATGCACCGGGCACTCCGCACTTGTAGAAACTGATAAGGGTGACTGGTGGGCAATATTTTTAGCGTGCCGGCCATATGAACCTTTCGAAGAAAATTATTACAATACAGGCCGAGAAACATTTTTAGCACCAGTCAAATGGACAGATGATGGCTGGCCAATTATTAATCCTGATTATAAAGAAGTTCAATTTTCATATCCGGTTCCAATTTCCCCGCAAAAGAAACTTGAAATTCCTCTGAATGGAAATTTTACATTAAGAGAAGATTTCACTAAAAATAAACTCCCGCTTTATTGGATATTCTTACGAACACCTCATGAAAAATGGTTTGATCTTTCTGAAAAACCTGGATTCCTAAAAATGAAATTGCTAACTGCAAACGTTTCGGGTACAGTAAATCCAAGTTTTGTTGCCAGAAGACAGCAGCATCAGAATGCAGTTGCATCAACTTCATTTTCTTTTGAACCGAAAAGTGAAAATGAGAAGGCCGGCTTAATTGTTTTTCATAATGAAGAACATTTTTATTATTTGTGTAAATCGAAAGAGGGAAATGACTACGTAGTTCAACTTTATAAATCAAATGCAGATAAACAAAACAATAACATGGAATTAATTTCGTCGCAGAAATTAAGTAATGAAATTACAGGAAAAAATCTTGAACTTAAGATTAAAGTTGAAGGGAAAGATTTTTCATTTTATTATTCACAGAAACCAGGTGAATGGATTTTGTTAAAAGATAAAATAGATGCTTCATTTCTAAGTGTAAAAAAAGCCTGGGCGTTTGTTGGAAGTGTTTTCGCAATGTATACAAAATCTCTTGGAGTGCCAAGTTCAAGCTCAGCTTACTTTGATTGGTTTGAATATTCCGGAAATGATTCTACAAATAAGTAATTAATTATTAATTGATTTTAAAATGAGAGAATAGTATGAATAAATTGTCGGCAAGTAAAATTTTAATATTTCTTTTAGGAATAATTTTTTTCATAACAGGAAAAAACATGAACTCACAGACACTTCCGGGTAAAACACAAAAGTGCATAGTAAGTTTAACTTATGATGACGGTATTGATATAGACCTAGATAATGTGGTTCCCGCCCTTGATTCTGTTGGATTCAAAGGAACATTTTATGTGCCTGCCAATTCTGAATCACTTAATAAAAGAATGTACGAATGGAAAGCAGTTGCTAAAAACGGTCATGAACTAGGCAATCATACTTCTTTTCATCCATGTAACGGAAAATCAAAAAAACGTGATTGGGTTTCTCCGGATTATGATATGGACATTTATACCATGAGAAGAATGGTTGATGAAATAAAGTTAGCGAATGTTATGCTGAAAGCAATCGATGGAAAGACTGTAAGAACTTTTGCCTACACTTGCGGTGACCAGGAAATAAACGGTGAAAATGTCTGGGATAAAATTAAAGATGAATTTGTTGCTGCTCGCGGAGTAAATGGAGAAATGCCGACTATTGATCAGGTAAAACTTAATAATATCGGATCATACATGATGGCCAATAATTCCGGTGAAGATATGATTAGCCTGGTAAAACAAGCAATGAAAACAAACTCGTTAATTGTATTTCTTTTTCATGGTGTCGGCGGCGGACATAATATTAACGTTTCGCTTGAAGCTCATAGTAAACTCCTTCATTTTCTCAAACAAAATGAAAAAGATATTTGGGTCGCGCCATTCATTGACGTTGCCGAATATGTAAAGACGAACAGATAATTCCAACTGGAGAAATTTATGAATTCAATTAAGAAAGGTTTGATGTGGATTTTAGTATTACTTACTGTTTCCGAATTAATTCAGGCGGAAGTAAAACTACCTAAATTGGTTAGCGATGGTATTGTTTTACAAAGAAATGTTCCATTAAAAATCTGGGGATGGGCTTCATCTCTTGAAAAAGTAAATGTTTTATTTCTAGGCAAGACCTATTCAGCAACTGCAAATGAAAAAGGTGAGTGGAGTATAAATTTGCCAAAACTAAAGGCTGGCGGCCCGTTTGAAATGACTATTGAAGCTTCGAACAAAATAATTCTTAAGGATATACTTGTTGGAGATGTCTGGATTTGTTCGGGTCAATCAAATATGCAGACATTGGTAAGCCGTGTTCAAGACTTATATAAAGATGAAATTGCAAACTGTGAGAACAGTTTTATCCGCCAGTATACAGTTCCAATGAAATATGATTTTACAAAAAAACTGGAGGATATAAGCGGGGGGAAGTGGGAGTCAACTAATCCTAAAAGTATTATGAATTTCAGTGCTGTTGCTTATTTCTTTTCAAAAAATTTATATGAAAAATATCATGTGCCAATTGGCACCATTATTTCTGCCGTCGGCGGCACTCCGATTGAAGCATGGATAAGTGCAGATGTTTTGAAAGATTTTCCGTCACAGGTCGAAATGCTTAAAAAAGTTCAGGCACCTGATTATGTAGAAAATATAATGAACAATGAAAAACAAAGAGACGCAGATTGGTATTCAACATTAAACAATAATGATCTTGGGTATAAAGGGCCGGTTTATTGGAAGAATGAAAATTATGATGCATCATCATGGAAAGAAATGATTCTGCCTGGATTTTGGAGTGAAACAGAGCTTGGCAGAGTAAATGGCGTGGTTTGGTTTCGTAAAGAATTTGAAGTATCAAAATCATTTTTGGATAAAACCGTACGGCTTGATCTTGGAAGAATTGTAGACAGTGATTCAGCATTTGTAAATGGAAAATATGTTGGCAACATTACTTATCAATATCCGCCAAGGGTTTATTCAATTCCAGCCGGTATATTAAAAGAGGGTAAAAATGTAATTGTTGTACGAGTTGTAAACAATGCGGGAAGAGGCGGATTTATAAAAGACAAACCATATCAACTTTCGGTAGATAAAGAAATAATTGATTTGAAAGGGGAGTGGCAGTATAAACTTGGCGCTACTGCAAAACCATTGCCACCAACAACTTTTTTCCAGTATTACCCGACCGGATTATATAATGGGATGATTGCACCGCTGGCAAATTATTCTATAAAAGGATTTTTATGGTATCAGGGCGAATCGAATACAGGAAGAGCAAAAGAATATCAAAAATTATTTCCGGCACTTATAAATGACTGGCGAGTTTTATGGAATAATCAGAAACTTCCGTTTGTGTATGCGCAGTTACCAAATTACATGGAGCCTAAAGAACAACCATCCGAAAGCCAATGGGCAGAACTACGTGAAGCTCAGATGAAAACATTATCAGTTCCGTACACCGCAATGGCTGTTACAATTGATCTTGGTGAATGGAATGATATTCATCCTTTTAGGAAGAAAGATGTTGGAGACCGTTTGGCGACAGCAGCAAAAAAAGTTGCATATAGTGAGGAGAAAATAATTCCATCCGGACCAATATTTAAATCTGCTAAGATTAAAAAAAATAAAGTGATTGTTACATTTAAAAATGTTGGTAAAGGTCTGATATCCAAAGATGGAAAAGAGTTAAAATACTTTTCAATAGCCGGCGCCGATAAGAAATTTATTTGGGCAAATGCAGAAATACAAAAAAATAGTGTTGTTGTGTTTTCTGATAAAATTAATGAGCCGCTTTTTGTCCGATATGCCTGGGCTGATAATCCTTCAGGTGTGAATTTTTATAACAAAGAAGGATTTCCTGCTTCACCATTCAGAACTGATGATTAAAAATCTAGCTTAAAAATCTGGAGTAGTAATGAATTATAAAAAAGTTTTCTGCTTGCTGTTTTTCTTCTTAACATTTAATGTTTTTCCTCAAAATATTATTAAACCGTATGAAGTAGCAACCTGGCAGGGATTCAAATCAGGTGCAATAACATTTACTTTCGATGACAATACTCCAAATCAGATTTCAATTGTATTGCCAATGTTCAATGAATATGGTTACAAGATGACATTTTTCCCGGTAATCAATTGGGGCCCTAACTGGGCTGCACTACAGGCGGCAGCACAAAACGGTCATGAAGTTGGCAGTCATACAGTTTCGCATCCAGGATTGAATACTTTATCAACAGATCAGCAAACGGCTGAATATAAAAATTCACAGGATGCTATTAACGCAAAAGTAACTGCACAAAAATGTTTGACAATTGCTTATCCAAACTGTGTAACAGGAAACGTCGCATTATTAAAACAATATTTTATTGCCGGAAGAATATGTTCCGGTACAATAATCCCCAAGAATCCGTCTGACTTTATGAATCTAAGTTCATTTGTATGTGGTTCACAAAGTTCAATCCAGCGAACGAGTGACTTTACTGCAAAGTTCGATGCAGCGGCTTCGTCAAACGGCTGGCTTGTACTCTTAATACATGCGATCGATAGTGAATCAGGATATTCACCAACAAGTTCAGCACAACTTAAAGGTGCTCTCGATTATATAAAAACTAATGACAATAAATTCTGGGTATCCACTTTTGGTAATGTTGCCCGATATATAAAAGAAAGAAATTCAATTTCAATTTCGGAATCTGTCGGACTGAATAATAATATAACAGTTAAAGTAACAGATACACTTGATAATTCGATTTACAATGTTCCGTTAACAATCAGAAGACCAATTCCTGATGGATGGACAGCATATGAGTTAAAACAAAATGGCTCTGCATTGTCTTCACAATTAATTGAAAGCGGCGGTGTAAAATATATTACATTCGATGTCGTACCTGATGCGGGAGACATTATTCTTTCCAAATCATCAGCAACTGATATTAAGCAAGAAAAAATTGGATCAGTTCCATCAGGGTTTTCTCTTAATCAAAATTATCCTAACCCTTTTAACCCCAGCACCACAATTAGCTACTCTATAAAGGAAACAGGTTTTGTCAGTTTAAAGGTTTTTGATACTTTGGGAAAAGAAGTGGCAACTTTGGTTGAGCAAATTAAACAGCCCGGTATTTACTTTTCTAAATTTTCGATTCAAAATTCGGAAATTGCCTCAGGTGTTTATTTTTATACTCTTAGGGCCGGAAATTATTTTGAAACAAAGAAAATGATGCTTGTAAAATAAGCGTTATATGCATTAAGCTTTGAAATCCTTGGCTATTTTGCTGAGGCTTTTTTCTTTCCATACTTTATAATCATAACAAGAATATAAAAAACCATTAAACAAGTAAGACTATTAGCCAAAATTATTGGTGTAGAGCTTACTACAAATCCATATATGACCCATAGAAATAATCCAGCACAAAACATTAGAAAGGTACCTAGAGATAAATCGCTAGTATGTTTTGTTTTATAAACTTTGTAAGCTTGAGGAATGAATGCACATGTTGTTCCAAGAGCAGCAAAATAACCAAGCAAATCTACTGAAGTCATAATTGTATCCGTTTTTAATTGTTTCAAAAATAATCTATTCATAGAATTAATTACATACCAGCAAAAACAAAATGCCCGGAATACACCGGGCATTCATTTAATTACTGTAAGGTGTTTTTTGAAAGTTGAATTATCTGATTTGATTAAATTCGTTTTCAAGCTCGAATCTGCTGATCAATTTTTCGAGACCCAAAGTCGAAAGTTTCAAGTCTTCCATTGCAGCAATAACTTGTTCAGCACGTTTTGCATTTTCCTTTGAAACAGTATTAATTGTAATTGTGCTTTCATTAATGTGTTCAATCTGTGCGGATTGTTCTTCATTTGCAACGGCTACCTGTTCAATTACTTCAGATACTTTAGTTACTGAATCTATAATTTTATCGAGAGATATTCCTGCTTTTTCAGCAAAGTTTCGCCCTGTATTTACTTTATTTAATCCTGTCGAAATTGAATCAATTGCACCACTGGAATCCGCCTGAATTTGCTTAATCATTACAGCAATATTCTTGGTTGCGGAAGTTGTTCTTTCTGATAATTTCTGCACCTCTTCCGCAACAACTGCAAAACCTCTTCCGTGTTCACCAGCTCTAGCTGCTTCAATTGCCGCATTCAAAGCGAGAAGATTTGTTTGTTCAGCAATTTCATCAATCAATTCTACAATTTCACCAATTTCATTGCTGCTTGCGCCAAGTTTTTGAATTGTACTCGCAGCATGATTTACTACTTCACTTATTTCAACTATACCATTTATAGTCTGCCTTACAACTTGTCCTCCCTCAATTGCAAATTGTTTGGCTTCAATTGAAGCTCTTGAAGCGGTTTCAGAATTTTTACTGCTGTGGCTAATGTTTAATGACATTTGTTCAACGGCGGAAACTACTTCAGTACTTCTGTTAGTTTGTTCAACTGTTCCTTCTGAAATCTTCCCGGCAGCTATGTTTATATGATCACTGGCAGTAGCAGTTGACTGAATTGCCTGAATAAGATTGATAATTATTTTCCGGAAGTTTTCAACAGCTGTGTTGAATCCTGAGAATAATCTCGAAAATGAATCGTCTGTTGTGATTGGTATTTTTGCACCTAAATCACCGGCAGCAAATGAATTCATTTTATTCAGCAATAAATCAAATCCATTCTGTAAATATTCCTGCTGTTCTTTTAATGTTCTTTTTACCTCTTCATCTTTTTTGCGGGCTTCCTCTGCAAGAATTGATTTTTCTTCCTCAGCTTCTTTGCTGTGTCTAATTTCTGTTTCTAGTTTCTGATTAATTTCTTCGAGTGATTTTCTTTTCTGCTTGGCACGTTTATAATAATAATTAGCAGTAAAGCCAATTACTATTAACATTAACAGCCTGAACCACCATGTTGCCCAGAATGGGGGGCGAATAATTACTTTTAAAACCGTACCCTGCTGATTCCAGATTCCATCGTTATTAGAACCCTTTACGACAAACTCATAAGTGCCTGGACTTAAATTTGTGTAAGATGCAGTGCGGTTGGTCCCAACAAAATTCCAATCATCATCAAATCCTTTTAACATATAAGCGTATTGATTTTTTTCTGAAGTCCGGTAATTAAGAGCAGTGAATTGAAAGGAAAATACTGATTGTTTATATGACAAACTTATTTCTTTGCACTGGCTGATATCTGAATCCAGAGGAGAATCATCAGTTCCTGGTTTAACAGACTTATTAAATATTTGTAAATCTGTAATTACAATTGGAGGGATATATGGATTATCCACAACATATTTGGGATCGAAGAAATCAAATCCATTTACACCGCCGAATAATAGTTTACCGCTTTTTGTTTTGTAGCAGCTGTTTGTTACGTATTCATTTCCCTGAATTCCATCGAGTTTTGAATATATTTTTGCAGATTTATTTTTAGAATCTAATTTACAAAGTCCCTTATTTGTGCTTATCCAAATATTCCCGTTATCATCTTTTTCTATTCCCCTAATAGAATTGTTTGGTAAACCGTTTTGTTCATAATAATGTTCTATTTTTTTTGTTTCGGTATTAATTTTATTTAAGCCGTTTATTGTGCCAACCCAAATTGTAGATGAATTTTCAACATATATTGCCGTAACAAATCCTGTTGATAACAAATTCTGATTCTTTCCTTCGGCAGGGTAGTTTGTAAATTTTCCTGTCTGAGGATTTAAGATACTTAATCCCTGTGTTGTGCCAATAAGTATGTTTCCGTTATTATCAACATTAATAACTTCACAATGATCAGCTAATAAAGAAGAATTGGACTGGTTATATAATTTAAATGATTGATTCTGGGGATTAAATTCAATTGCTCCTTCAGTTGATGCAAGCCAAAGTATACCTCTTTGGTCTTCGGTAATATCAAAAATGTTATTGCTTCCAATAGAAGAATTTGATTTTGTAAATGATTTAAATGATCTGTTGTTTTTATTAAAAAGACTCAACCCGCCATCCCATGTTCCAATCCATATATTTTCTTTTCGATCTAAATGAATTGTTAAAACAGCATCGCGGTTTAGATTTGTCGTAGAAGTGCTGTGGTGTGTAAACAAATTCGTATTTGGATTAAAATTATCAAGCCCGCCGCCATCAGTGGCAACCCAGATATTACCATCTTTATCTTCAGCAAAATTTCGCACTGTATTTGTTGCAAGACTTTTTCCATTACCGGGAATATTTCTTAAACAATTTAATACCTGGTTTGTTTTATTAAGAAAATTAATTCCTCCGGAAAAAGTACCGAACCATAAATCGCCAGCTTTATCTTTAAGAATGGAATAGATTGAATTATTGTTCAGGCTGGAAGAATTATCTGGGTTGTGTTTATAAATTGTAAAGTTATTCTGATTATTTGGAAGAAAATTAATTCCGCTGTTTTCAGTCCCAATCCATAATCCATTATCATCCGGGCAAAGTGAAAGAATTAGATTTCCGCTTAGGCTTTGCTTGTTGGTGGGTTCATTTGCATAAGCAGATAGAGTATGATCAGAAAGATTATTAATGTTTATATAAGCTAAACCGTTTCCATATGTACCAACCCAGAGTTGATTATTCTTATCCTCAGCGATAGCTCTAATTTCATAATTCTGCTTTAACGATCCGTCAGGAAGTTTAATTGAAAATTTTGTAAATGTTTTTCCATCGCTGTTCAATAAATGTAATCCATTTGAAATTGTTCCAACCCAAATTCTTCCACCGGAATCTTTAAAAGTGATTTTTACATTATTATCTCCGATACTTTGCCCGGAAGAACTTGCAAGAAATTCCTTAAATTTATTTTGATTCCTATCGTAGCAAACTAATCCAAGACTTGTACCAATCCATAAATTCTTTTTTGAATCCTCTGTTATGGAATTGATTTCTCCTTTTATAATTCCAGCGGGATATTCTTCAGAAGCAAATGATTTGAACCTGTCAACTTTTCTATCGAAAATACACAACCCCTGGTTAGTTCCAATCCACATCAATCCCTCACTGTCTTCGCAAAGACTAAGAAGAGAATTGTTTTTTAAGCTAGTTGAATCGTTGGGATCAGTTTTAAAGATTTTAAAGCTGTAGCCATCATATTTGTTCAATCCATCAAATGTGCCTAACCATATGAATCCTAAATTGTCTTGAATAATGGCTCTTACATTAGATTGGGATAAACCATCGTCTGTGGTAATGTGTGTGAATTTTAAATTAGATGATTGGGAAAAAATATTTGTACTAACAATAACTAAAATCAAAAAAAACTTACGCATCGAATTCTCCGGGAATAGAAAGTCAGGTTATTATCGAGAGATTCGATTATAAATTAAAGAGGATATCTTAAATTTTTCTTCGGTAAATAAATATTAGGAAGGGAAAAACAGTAACGATCAAACACAGTAGAATATTTAAAGATTCAGCGAACGAATTATTCCAAGTTCAACACCCCGTAATTCTGCAAGACCGCGCATTCTGCCGAATAAAGAGTAACCAGGATAAATACCCTGGCGATTCTGGTCAGGTGTCATTAAATGACCATGGTCTGGTCTCATTGGCATTCTAAAATCTTTTCTTCCTTCACCAATCCGTTTTTTTTGTTCTAAGAGTAAAGCTTTTATAACACCGTAAATATCAACATCACCATCAAGATGGTTATCTTCAAGAAAATCTCCTTCTTCATTCCTAATAACATTGCGCAAATGAACAAAATTGACGCGATGAGAAAATTTTTCAGCTATTGCAACACAATCGTTTTTATAGCCGGCACCAAATGAACCGGTGCATAATGTAATGCCATTTGCAGGGGAGTTATTTACTGCAAGTATTTTCTCAACATCTTCTTTACTGCTTACAATTCTCGGCAGACCAAGTAATGAAAATGGGGGATCATCGGGATGAATTGCTAATGAGATCCCAGCTTTTTCCGCTGCTGGAGTAATTTCCGAAATAAAGTAGTATAAAT
>DAIEQP010000361.1 GCA_027347805.1 Ignavibacteria bacterium
CAGATTGCCGGAGATAAAATTGATAATGCATATCTCTTTGTAAAACAACCGGGCTGGCGTGGATTTAAAAAATACATTCTAAAAAATTCCGGTGGATTTAATTATGAAGTTGATGATACTTCAAAATATTCTGTTGATGGAAAATTTCAATATTGCGTTACAATTAATACAGAAAAAAATATTTTTACTTATCCCTCCGGAATTAATAAATCGCCTGAAGACTGGGATTTTTCACAAAACGATTTATGGAATTTAAATGTTTGCCTGCCTGCTGAACCAATTGTTTTGCTTGATGCTTTACGTGATCAAAATGATTTTGTGTTTCCGCAATTCAATTCATCATTCAAATATTCAGTTGGCAACGTTTCCGGCTCAAATTCCGAAAGGAATTCTATTTCAGTAAAAGTAGATTTCGCTAGGGAAGCAGTGATTCCTTTTGGTTTTCAACTCAATGTAGCAGAAATAATTAAACCGTTTATACATGAACTTAGTCGGTTTAAAAGTTTGGTTATAAAAGGTAAGAATGATGGCAGCCCGGGGAAAATTTCAATAAAATTTTTAACCGGAGATGGAAAATGCTTCGGAGGTGAAATTAAATTATCAGAAAAATGGAGTGATATAAAACTTCCATTGGAAAATTTTAAAAATGACTTTGCATTGATATTACCAAATTCATATCCGCAATTTTTGCGTAAGATATGGAATGGAAACAATGATATTGCTAATCAGCAATTTGATCTAAGTAAAATTCAATTTGTGCAGATTGTCTGCGAAAAGGTAAGCGAACAGGTGGAAAACTCTGAAACAGCTTTTAATCTGGAGTCAATTATCCTGCAATGATAAATAATATTAGTTTTATAATGATTTAAATTATCGAGAAGAACATGAAAACACCCGGCTTAGTTACTGTTAAAGTATTTTTCGTTACTATTTATGTATTCGGATTTCTTTGTGTGTCCCTTCTTCATGCGCAAAATTCACCCAGGGAAAGAATACTTTTTAATTACGATTGGAAATTTCAATTAGATGATCAAAAAGGCGCTGAGAATATTTCTTTTAGCGATGAAAACTGGAGAACACTGGATCTTCCACACGATTGGAGTATTGAGGGAAAATACAGTAAGGATGAACCAACAGGAGGCAGCGGAGGTTATTTACCAACCGGAATTGGATGGTACCGAAAACATTTTTCTGTTTCAAAAAATGATTTGAAGAAAAATATCTTCATTGAATTCGATGGCGTTTACATGAACAGTGATGTCTGGATTAATGGTCATCATCTTGGAAAATATCCTTACGGATACAGCAGTTTTCAATACGAGCTTACCAAGTATTTAGTGGACGGACAAAATATAATCTCTGTTCGTGTTGACAATTCTGCACAACCTAATACACGGTGGTACACAGGATCAGGAATTTATAGAAATGTTTGGCTGGTTAAAACTAATCAGCTTCATATTTCTCACTGGGGTGTTTCTATTACAACTACTCAAGTTTCAAAAGAGGCTGCAAAAGTTGCAGTAAATACTATGATTGAAAATAGAAATCAAAAAGTCGGTAATGTGATTTTAAAATCAATTGTGGTTGATGAAAATGGAAAAGAAATTGCTCAAGTCGTAACACCAATAAAAATTGAATCAGGTGTTCAGAAAAAAACCGGACAGGAAATAAATATTATTTCACCCGAATTATGGTCGGTTGAGGCACCAGTTCTTTATAATCTTTACACAATGATTTTTGATGGCAAAAATAAAATTGATGAGGTGGTTACAACTTTTGGAATTAGAAATATAGAGTATAACGTTGATAAAGGATTTTTCTTAAACGGTAATCATGTAAAAATGAATGGCGTTTGTCTCCATCATGATGGCGGTAGTGTTGGTGCTGCAGTGCCAATAAAAGTATGGGAAAGAAGATTAAATATTCTAAAACAGATGGGATGCAATGCAATAAGAACTTCTCACAACCCACCGGCACCGGAATTTTTAGATCTGTGTGACAGGATGGGTTTTTTGGTTATGGACGAACCATTTGATGAATGGAAATACGGAAAAAGAAAATATGGTTACCATGAATATTTTGATGAATGGTGGAAGAAAGATTTAGTTTCCATGATATATCGTGATAGAAACCATCCTTCTATTGTTATGTGGAGCGCAGGCAACGAAATTCCAGAACAGAAAAGTGAGAATGGTGCTGCTATGTTAAAAATGCTGGTTGATGTTTTTCATCAGGAAGATCCTACTCGGCCTGTAACTTTAGCATGCGATAATATAGCCGCTGATGGCGGTGCAACAACCTTAGAGTTTCTGAAAGGACTTGATATTGTTGGTTACAATTATGTTGACCGCTGGCATGAACGGCGCGAATTGTTTTACAGCATTGACCGTCATGATCACCCTGATTGGAAAATGATCGGCAGCGAAAGTACATCTAACAGCGGCGGGACACGCGGTGGCTATTCTCTGGGAAATGATTCTTCGGTTGTAAAACCTAATTATAATTTTAAAATGATTGATGCAGAACAGCTTTGGAAGTTTGTTGCAACACATGATTATGTTATTGGCGATTTTATGTGGACAGGAATTGATTATCTGGGTGAATCGTTTTGGCCTGCAAAAAATTTTGATTTCGGCGTGCTGGACTTATGCGGATTTCCTAAAGACGGATTTTATTTTTATCAAAGCCAGTGGACAAAAGAACCAATGATTCATCTATTTCCTCACTGGAATTGGAAAGGAAGAGAAGGACAGGTAATTCCTGTATTGTGTTATACAAATTGCGATGCTGCTGAGCTGTTCTTGAATGGGAGATCATTCGGTGAAAAAAGATTGGAATTTCCGCGCCAAGGAAATTCAGGCGGCTGGAATCTCTATGATAAAACACAAGTTCTTCCAACAACCGCCGATTTGCATCTTCAATGGGATGTTCCTTATACACCGGGTGTTTTGAAAATTGTTGGAAAGAAAGATGGAAAAGTTGCCGCAATACAGGAAATTCACACAACTGATTCACCATATGCAATCCGGTTGAAAGCTGATAGAAACAATATTTCTCCTGATAAAACGGATATTGTTCACATTGAAGTTTCAGTAGTTGATAAAAATGGAAATATTGTTCCTACAGCTAATAATCTGATTAAATTTGAAATCGAAGGGGAAGGAAAGATTATTGGAGTTGATAATGGAGATCAATTCGATCATGATTCGTATAAGATACCGCAAAGAAAAGTTTTTAACGGACTAGCATTAGTGATAATTCAATCAAAAGATTCTAAAGGCGAAATTAAAATGAAGGCAGTTTCAGATAGCTTAATTAGTGCGGAAATAAAGATTAATGTAAAATAATTACACCTTATCTATGTAAATGATTATGATAGCAGAAAAAATTATAAAAAAAACATTTTAAAATGAGGTCCGAGCAGCTGTTAATTAAATAAGGTCTGAATAGGGAAAAATCTAAATAACGCAAAAAATTAACCGGGTATTCCTAATGTTGGGAGTTCAAATAAAAATCTTTAGAATTCTTAATTTGATTTTGGGGAACTCATTTCACTAATTTAATACAACACTAAAAATCATGGTTTATTAAACTTCTGTTTGTTCTAAATAGAAATATGAAAGAGTTATCCATAACTTTGATTAGATTTTTACTACTTATACCATCCGACCAAATCATACAAATCAATTCGATTAGAGTATTTAGAGCAAAAACAGTATTGTCTTTAACAGGGATTAGTTTTTAATAATAATCATTTACTTTTAACAAATTTTAAAGGGCGTTTAATACTTTCTATTATCATTTCGATCTAAGAAACAATTAGATACATAAAAGTTTGATTCACTTAACTAAATAAACCAAATAAAATAAACGAGGAAGGTATGACAAAACCAAAACAATTAAACTTATTGGCTAATTCTTGCGGCTGCAAAATGCGCCAATTAAGTTTTGTGCTTTTTGCGTTTTTATTTCTACAAGCAGGTACGTTACTTCTCGCGCAACAGTTAGAGGTCCGCGGCAAAGTGACTAGTGCTGAAGATAGAACTGAATTAATCGGCGCCTCAGTTTTAGAAAAGGGAACAACAAACGGAACTGCTACCGATGTGAACGGAGAATTCAAACTAAAAGTTAGAAAGGGTGCAGTTCTTGTCATCTCTTATGTCGGTCACTTAAAGGAGGAAGTTACTATTGCTGACCAGACATATCTGAATATTTCATTAAGAATGGATGTAAAACAATTTAAAGAAGTTACAGTTGTAGGTATCGGTTATGGTGAAGTTAAAAAAGCTGATGCTACCGGTTCTGTTACAGCTATTTCTGCAAAAGATTTTAGTCAGGCAACAATTACTTCTCCCCAGGAATTATTGATTGGTAAAGCTGCGGGAGTTATTGCAAATAATGTAAGTGGAACTGCCGGAGCAGCAACTAAAATTAGAATTCGCGGCGGATCATCAGTTCTTGCTAATAATGATCCTTTAATTGTAGTTGATAACATTCCTTTGGAAAGTGCCGGAATTTCCGGTATGGCAAATCCATTGTCAACTATCAACCCAAATGATATCGAATCATTCACCATTTTGAAAGACGCTTCTGCAACTGCGATTTATGGTTCAAGAGCTTCAAATGGTGTTATTATTATTAAAACCAAAAAAGGTTCTCTTGCCGAATTTGGTGAACAAAAAATGACCGTTAATTATAACGGTAGTCTTTCTATGGCAACTAGTGCTAAATTATTAAATGTATTCACTGGTGATGAATATAGAGCATTGATTGCTGATAGAGTAGCTAAATTTGGTCTTGATAAAACAGCACAAACGAGATTAGGCACATCAAATACAGATTGGCAAAATGAAATTTACAGAACTGCTCCTACAACAGAACACAATGTAAGCATCAGCCATGCAATTGGTATGGTTCCTTACCGTGTTTCTTTAGATTATATGTATCAGGGTGGTATTCTGAAATATAACAGCATGGATAGAAAAAACATTAACCTTGTTGTTACTCCTTCTTTACTAGACGGTAATTTAAAGATGGATTTAAATGCATCAGCTTCCTGGATCAGCAATAATTTTTCAAACCCGGGTGCTGTTGGTGCTGCAATTCAATTTGATCCTACAAAACCAATTATGAATGGTAATAAAAGATATGGCGGATATACTGCCTGGACAGATATTTCATCAGGTGATCCTTTAAACGGAACCGCAAATTATATTGCCACAAGCAATCCTGTTGCTCTTTTAGAATACCGTCATAATACATCTGATGCTACAAGATATTTGCTCGGCGGTAAGTTCGATTATAATATTCCTTATATCGAAAATCTGAAAGCCACATTAAATCTTGGTTATGATTATTATAAAACAAATGGAAGTGATATTAATGATACAACAGCTTCCTGGGCACAGAGACAGCCAGAGTTTCAAATAAATGAATATAATCAAACAAGAACAAATAGCTTATTGGATTTTTATCTAAACTATAAAGCTGAATTAGGTGTTAATAAATTTGATTTAACAGGTGGTTATTCATATCAGCATTTTTATAATGAAGGACAAAGTTCAAATAGAGCATGGAATCCAAAAACTCCAGGCGCTACAACAACTCCTTATAAAAATGAATATTTCTTAGTTTCATTTTTTGGCAGATTGAATTATACATTGTTGGATAAATATTTGTTAACCTTAACATTAAGAGATGATGGTTCTTCAAGATTCTCTTCCGATAACCGCTGGGGCTTGTTCCCTGCAGTTGCAGTTGCATGGAAAATTACTGAAGAATCTTTCATTGGTAAATCTGATCTTGTAAATGAACTTAAATTGCGTCTTAGCTGGGGTAAAGCAGGACAGCAGGACGTTGGCAATAACTACTACCCATATATTCCGACATATTCAATTAGTACTACCGGTGCTTATTACCAGTTTGGAAATACATTCTATCCAACACTTCGTCCAAATGCATACGATGCAAATCTGAAGTGGGAAACTCTTACTTCATTAAATGCCGGTTTAGACTTTACTTTACTTGATAAGAGATTATCAGGTTCTGTTGAAATCTACAAAAATACTTCCGACGATATGTTAAACAGTATTCCTATTCCAGTCGGTACTAACTTCTCAAATTATCTTCTCACCAATGTTGGATCAATGGAAAATAAAGGCGTGGAAGTTAGTTTAAGCGGAACTCCAATATTAGAAAAAGATTTGTCTTGGGAAGTTGGAGTAAATTTAACATACAACAAAAATGAAATTACTAAATTAACTATTAGCGACGATCCAAGTTATCCTGGTGTTAATACAGGCGGAATAGCTGGTGGTGTTGGTAATACAATTCAAAAATATTTAGTCGGCTATCCTTCAAGAATATTCTTCTTATTCTCTCAAGTACTTGATGCAAATGGAAATCCTATTGAAGGTTTATATGTTGACAAGAGCGGCCAGGGCGGCAACGTTGCTGGAAACGATTTAAATAAATATGCTCTTAAATCTCCAAACCCTGATGTATTGATGGGTATCTCTTCTAAATTCAACTACAAAGAATTTGATTTCAGTTTTTCCGGTAGATTAAGCATTGGCAATTATGTATATAACAATAATGCGTCAAGCATTGCGATCTATTCGCAATTGTATAATCAAAGCGGATACTTGTCAAACATTTTGACTGATGTAAGGAAAACCAATTTTAGTAATGCTCAGTATTGGTCAAGCTATTATCTTGAAAATGCTTCATACTTTAAACTGGATTATGTTAGTCTAGGTTATAATTTCACTTCATTATTTGGTAATAATATTAGTGGACGTGTTGGCCTATCAGTACAAAATGTATTTACGATTACCGATTATACAGGTCTGGATCCAGAAGTTGATAATGGAATTGATAATAATATTTATCCAAGACCGCGTACTTATATGTTGTCAATTAGTCTTAATTACTAATTTTTGGAAGGAAAATAAACATGAAAAAAATAACATTAATAACAACAATATTCATAACTGCATTCTTGCTTTCATCGTGCGTGAAAGATTTAGATGTGCAGCCGATAGATCCAAATGTAAATACAGTTAATAATGTTTTTACTGGCCCAACAGCGTATAAACAGGCATTGGCTAAAGTTTATGCTGGTTTTGCCTTAACAGGACAAAACGGCGGTGCCGGTAATGCAGATATTGCTGGTATCGATGAAGGATTCAGCAGCTATATTCGTACTTACTGGAATTTACAGGAACTCTCCACTGATGAAGCTATCATGTCCTGGGACGATGCTACTATTAAAGATTTGCATTATCAAACATGGTCGCCAAATGATGTATTCTTAACAGCATTTTACTCAAGAATATATTTCACTATTGCATTGAGTAATGAATTTATAAGAAATGCAACCGATGCAATGGGTTCTGCTTCCGGAACATTCCTTAGTGATTTGACTGCATTCAGAGCTGAAGCCCGCTTTATTCGTGCACTGGCTTATTATCATGCAATCGATATGTATGGTAATGTTCCATTCGTTACCGAAGCAGACAAAGCCGGTGCATTCTTCCCAAGAAGAATAAACCGTCTTGAACTCTTCAACTATATTGAAAGTGAACTTAAAGCAATGGAAAACGATCTTGTTCCTGCAAGACAAAATGAATATGCAAGAGCAGATAGAGGAGCAGCATGGTTCTTACTAGCTAAATTATATCTGAATGCAAAAGTATATACAGGTACCGATAGATCTACCGATGCTCTTACTTATATAAACAAAGTAATTTCTGCTGGTTATACTCTTGATCCAAGTTATCAGCACATTTTCAGCGGAGATAATAACACAAGCAAAGAAATTATTTTCCCAATTGCTTTTTATGGACAAAATAGCCAGACCTGGGGCGGCACAACTTTCTTGGTTAGCGGTTCTAGCGGAGGTTCAATGGCTTCACGCGGATTAGGCAGCTGGGGCGGTATGAGAACAATAAAAGAGTTTGCTGCTAAATTCAATATTACTCAAAATAGCTTTGCATCTTCTGTAACATATCCTGCAAACTATAATGCAGGTAAAGACAGAAGAGGAATGTTCTACTTCGATCCTTCAAGCTGGGTTTGGGATATTTCGAACGTTGGAACATTTACAGAAGGTATTGGAGTTACAAAGTGGTCAAATCTTTCTGCAAATGGCAGCGCTGCACCTAATGCACATAATAGTTTCGCAAGTACAGATTTTCCAATGTTCCGTTTAGCAGACGCATATTTAATGTATGCTGAAGCTGTACTGAGAGGCGGTTCAGGTGGCGATTTGGCAACTGCAGTAAATTATATTAATGCATTAAGACAACGTGCTTACGGAGATGCTTCCGGAAATATTACATCTGCTAATCTGAACTTAAATTTCATTTTGGATGAACGTGCACGTGAATTATATTGGGAAGGTACAAGAAGAACAGACCTTGTTCGTTTTGGACAATTTACAAACGGATCTTACGTTTGGCAATGGAAGGGAAGATCTAAAAATGGAGCTCAGACAAGTTCATTCAGAGATTTATTCCCTATTCCAATAAATGATATAAATGCTAATCCAAACTTGGTTCAAAATCCAGGCTATTAATAGTTTAAGGAAGAAAAAAATGAAAAAAATAAAATTAACGTTATTCATAGCATTGCTTGGAGTTCTGTTAGCATCTTGTAAAAGAGATATCACAGAACCGGTTATTAGCTCGAACCCTGCCAAGCCG
Organism: Ignavibacteria bacterium; assembly: GCA_027347805.1. Classification (GTDB taxonomy): domain Bacteria; phylum Bacteroidota; class Ignavibacteria; order Ignavibacteriales; family Melioribacteraceae; genus Stygiobacter. The sequence goes on from DAIEQP010000361.1 coordinate 8,706, forward strand.
GCAATTTCTGATTTGACATTAAATGTTGCATTTACAATGGCAAATGCAGATAGCTTGGTAAAATTTTCCTGGGCTGCAGTTGATTATGGATTTGCTTCATCGATCACTTATACACTTCAAATTTCGCCGAACAGCGATTTTTCAGGTAGTGTAGCTGATTTAATTAAAACCCAGAAATTGACTGGAACTGCAAAAGTAAGCGACATTAACAGTGCAATCCTTTCTTGGAATAAAGATGTTGGCAAAGCTGTTACTGTTTATTATAGAGTATCTGCTTCATTATCTGTAAGCTCATTATCAGCAATCAACTCTGATACAAAATCAAAGAGCTTCACACCATTTGAAACTCTTATCGATTATCCTATGATATATGTCCCCGGCGGTTATCAGGGATGGTCACCAGGCGCTAGCACTGGAGATGCATTATATTCTAGACTTTATTCATACGATATGAGTAAAGTTAGATATGGTGGAATTATCAGATTAGTTGATGGCACAAATGCATCTACTGAATTTAAACTTACTCCTGCTGCAAACTGGGATAATGATTGGGGCGGAACATTAACCAAAACAGGAACCACTTATGCCGGAACACTTGTATCAAAAGGCAGCAATCTTAAAGTTGATAAAGGTGTTTATGAATTTACTGTTGATATTGGTGCATTAACTATATCACTTAAAAAGTCTGATGATTGGGGAATCATCGGTTCAGCAGTTGCTCCTTACGATTGGTCAAAAGATATCAATATGAATTACAATGGCCAGCGTAAAATGTGGGAAATAACAGCTGACTTTAAAGCAGGTGAATTCAAATTTAGAGCTAATGATGATTGGGGATTGAACTATGGTGATAAGGGTGCTGACGGTACTCTTGAAGCTGGCGGCGATAATATTAAGCTGGCAGCTGATGGAAATTATACCATTCGTTTCGATCCTGTTAAATTGACTTACACAATTAAAAAGAATTAATTAATTGTTGAACAATAAAAAAGGCTGTCTTCAAAGACAGCCTTTTTTGTTTTAAACCATCCTGTAATCTTATTTTAATATGAGAACCTGATAAGGATTTAATTTCACAACAAGTTTATTATTTACTAAAGATAATTTGCTGCTACTAATTAAATCCGTTAAAGTTTTCTTTTGAATGGAAAAATTATTTGCATCCAATGAAATTTCATTAGCGGCAGGATTGTTGTTAATAACAATAATCATCTTTTTATTGTTGTATTCTCTAGTATAAGCAAGAATTCTTTTATTGTTATCTAGGTTATGAAACGTAATATTTCCTAGAGAAAGAGTTTGATTTGAATTTCTTATTGCTGCCAGTTTTTTATACCATTTGAACAAATTATCATCAAATTTAACTTCATCTGCTTGACTTGTTAATCCAAATGGATGAGCTGTTTCTGTTTCGTAATTAAATTCTTTCCATACCATTGGCTTTCTGCAGTCAGGATCATCGCCGCCCCACATTCCGACTTCATCGCCATAGTAAATTTGCGGCGCACCCGGCATTGTAAACTGAATTGCCACTGCTATTTTCTGCTTCTGTCTTTCTTCATTATTTGGTTTTCTAACTTCAAAATTTTTAGTCTGGCTCGGGTTTGCGCCATGATCATATAAAATATCAGGATTAACAACCTGAGATGAGATTCGTTCAACATCATGGCTATCGAGCATATTCATAACAACATAATTGTTTTCTTTTGGATATTGATGGTATAAAGTATTAATAGAATCGATGAATCCTTCTGTCTTCACCTGATTATTTTTATTAACGACAAAATGTTTAACTGCTCTTGCAAAACGGTAATTCATAACTGCATCGAATTCATCACCTTTTAACCATGGTGAAGCAACCATCATCTTGTCGTTTTTCCAGTCATCCCACCAGATTTCACCGGTTATGTATGCGTCAGGATTTATTTGCTTAACCCAAATTCTAAATTCTTTCCAGAAATTATGATTCACCATTTCAGCTACATCAAGGCGCCATCCGTCAATTCCATCATTTGGATTTCCATCATTGTTGGGATCCATCCATCTTTTAACAA
>DAIEQP010000384.1 GCA_027347805.1 Ignavibacteria bacterium
CGGCTTTCATAAAATTAACGCCGCCATCATACTCGCCAAGACCGCCATGAAGGAAATGTTCGTAATGTATTTCAGCTTTATGGAATATGTCTTTTGAAAACTTACCCTGGTAAGCAACATTATGAATTGTATAAACTGTTGAAGTATTGTCAAACATCCGGTCCCACGAATAATTTTCCTTCAGCAAAAGTGGTATAAGAGCAGTTTGCCAATCATTACAATGAACTATATCTGGCGCCCACTGAAACCGCTGAAGAATTTCTATAACGCTTTTCATAAACAAAACGAACCGCTCGCCTTCATCAGTATCGTTTGTATAAATTCTGAATCTGTTAAAAAAGTAGGGGCAGTCAACAAAAAAAATTTCAACTTTGGAGCGGGGAAGTTTTGACTTATGAACATGAACCTGATGAATAATATCGCCAACCCGGACAGGGATTTCCCCGATTTCCCACAAATAATGAAGTCCGTGTTCTGCCTCGCCAAAAGTATTATACTTTGGCATGAACACTTTTACTTCGTGGCCCAGGGATTCAAGTTCGATTGGCAATGAGCCGGCAACGTCAGCAAGTCCGCCTGTTTTTGCAAATGGAAATACTTCACTGGAAACAAAAGCAATTTTCATAAGTCTTCATAATTTTTAGCAAATAGTTGTTAAAGAAAATAAATAGAACACACAAATTCAAAATCAAGCCAATTTAATTCTTAAATCCACAGCTACAAATTTATTGTCGGCAGAAACCGATAGCGGGTTTATATCAAATTCTAAAATATTTTCATTTTAGATCATCATCAAAGAACAATTTTTAATAATTTGTTTTAAATGGGTAATATTAATCTCCGATTCTCCTCGAACTCCCAAAAGTATTTTACCAATATTTGTGGAACTGATCATCTCATCAATATCGTCACCGCTTAAGAAACATGATTTTATTGACGTATCATTATAAATCTCAACATATTTTCCGCCCGAACCAAACATTATCACAGGACCAAACGAGGGATCGCGAAATCCGCCAACAAGCAATTCATGTTTTGTTTTAACAAACTCCTGAACCAAATAGTTTTCAACTTCAAAACCTGCTAAAGAAAAAGATTTTTGAATTTCATCGGCGGCTGCAATCAACTCGTTTTTGTTTTTAATATTCAGCCGAACCGCATTCAGCTCGGATTTGTGCACAACGTTTGCGTTGATGCCTTTTAATACAACCGGGTAAAAATTTATTTCTTTCAGTAATAATTTATTCGGAGACAAAAACATACTCCGCGGCAGAGGAACATTGTATTTATTAGCTATTTTTTCAATCTGATCTTGTGGAATAAAACCGGGTTCAATTTCTATTGCGGATGATTTTGTATTTGCAATCGATCTGTACTCTTCAAAATTTTTGTTAAGCAAAGTTTGCTTGTTTTTATAAAACAGCAAGTTTGAAAATATTTCTGCGGGGTCTTCAGGGTTTCTGAAAAGCGGTAATTTTTTATGCGACTCAAATGTGTATTTGTTCCAGAATTCGGGCAGCGGCATTATCACCTGTGCAATTGGTTTTTCTGATTCAATTGAGTTAACGCTTTCCACAACGGAGAAAGGTTCAACCATTACGGGCTCAACAAAAATAGATATCAAAGCATCAACATTTTTATCACTAGAAATAATTTCTAAAACCTGTTTATAAGTTTCAGCATTCCCGCCGGGCAGTAAATCCACTGGATTTTCCACACTGCCCTCCGAGTGCACAATCTCTCTAAGCTTTGCTTTTGTTTCATCTGAAAAATTAGCCAGAGATAAGTTTTCTTTTTCAAGTGCGTCGACACAAAGAATGGCGGGTCCGCCGGCGTTTGTTACAACAGCAATTCTATTTCCATGAGGAATATTAAAATATTCAAATCCCTTAGCAGTATTAAATAGCTCGTTTAAATTATCAGCGCGTATTATTCCAAATTGATTTAGAACAGCATCAACAATTTTGTCTTTGCTGCTTAGCGCACCTGTGTGTGACGAAGCGGCTTTCATTCCCCCAGCAGTTTTACCCGCCTTTAAAATTATAGTCGGTTTTGTAACTATTCCATTGATGAATGGTAGAATAAAATTCTTTCCATCAACAAAACTTTCCAAATAAAACGTTAATGTTTTTATGTTAGAATCGTTTTGCCAGAATTTCAGAACGTCATTTTCGCAAACATCGGCTTTATTTCCAACGCTAATGAAGTGTGCAAATTTTATGTTTGTTTCTCGAAGAGAATTTAATACAGCCGCACCTAAAGCCCCGCTTTGAGAAAGAAAGCCGGTTGAACCAAATTCTGGTTTTTCGGCTACAAAAGTTGCATTTAATTTAACACCGGCGGATGAATTAATAATACCCATACAGTTGGGGCCAACCAGCCGGGCTTTCGCCAGTTTAATTTTTTCTAATATTCTTTTTTCTAACGCTTCGCCATCAGATCCGGTTTCTTTGAATCCAGCAGTAATTAATATAATCGAATCAACTTTTTTTGCGAGAAGGGAATCGATGGCATCTTCAACAAATTGTTTGGGAACCACAATAATTGCAAGGTCAATTTTTTCTTTTATTTCTTCAATTGATTTATAACAAGGATAACCAAGAATGTTTTCGGCTTTGGGATTTACAGGAAAAACATTACCAGTGAAACCGTAAGAAACAATAGTCTTAAGAATTTCGTATCCGATACTTTTTTCTTTTGAAGAAGCCCCGACAAGACAAATATTATTTGGGTAAAAAAAGTTATTTAATAAAATCATCCGGATTCCTTCAATCAAAAGCAATGTAGTTGTGAAAACACAGTTCAAAAATAGGAAATATGAACAAGATAAATTCAGGAACTGATATGCCGCGAGGAAATAAAATATTTAGGAAAGATGAATATGCAATTATTAAATTGCACCACCACTTGAAAAAAGAGTTTTACCAAATGAAAATTATTAAAATCATTTTCTTTTGCTTGGTTTTTATCTTTTTTCAAAGCGTTGTATTTCCCAATTCATATCAACCGCAAAATGAATACACACAAGGAAACACCTACCTGTTTATCTGCGCTATTATTTTTATGCTTGGTATTTTGGCCGCAATTGCAATCAGGTATTTGGAGAAGAAAAAATTCATAAGTGAAATTACAAAGCAAAAAAATGAAGTGGACGAATTAAACAAAAATCTAAGCGAGGCAAATAAGAAACTTTATGAAATTATTTCAACCCGCGACAAATTTGTATCAATAATTGCTCACGAATTGAAGAGTCCATTTAATTCTATT
>DAIEQP010000391.1 GCA_027347805.1 Ignavibacteria bacterium
CCGCGTTAAATTATAGAGATCCAAGGCAGGCAACATATGAGCATTTACTTGAAGGATATGATAAGGAATGGTCGCGTCCTTCTAATTTATCTTTTGTCGAGTATCAAAATCTTCCTCCCGGAAAATATAGATTCAGAGTTAGAGCGATTACATCAAATGGAGTTAAAACTAATGAGGATTTTTATTCGTTCACAATTAATTCTCCTTGGTGGTTAACAGGGTGGGCATACGGGATATATTTTTTCGCGTTTGTTGGAATGCTGGGTGGAATAAGGAAGTATGAATTAGAAAGAAGAAAAGAAATAGAAAAGAAAAGATTTCTTCAGGCCGAAAATGAAAGAAAGACTAAAGAGCTTGATGAAGCAAGACAGCTTCAGAATTCGATGCTTCCTAAAGAACTTCCCCGATTGCCTCATCTAGATATTGCTGTTTACATGAAAACCGCAACCGAAGTTGGCGGCGATTATTACGATTTTAATGTTCACACGGATGGTACATTAACTGTAATACTAGGTGATGCAACTGGGCATGGAATGATGTCCGGGATGATGGTTTCAATTATGAAATCACTTTTTATGTCAGATAGAACAGCCAAGGATTTAAAACCGTTTTTTGAAAAAGCCAATGCAGCAATAAAAGACATGCAGCTTGGAAGATTGATGATGGCTTTATCTTGCGTCCAAATTAAAGCCGATAGAATTGTTACTACAAATGCAGGTATGCCGCCATTATTTATTTACCGTGCAGGATCTCAGTCTGTTGAAGAAATAATAATTAACAACATGCCTCTGGGCGCTATGAAGGGAATTTCATACGATTTAAAAGAACTTAAGGTTGACAAAGGAGATACTTTACTGTTGATGAGTGATGGTTTCGCCGAATTGAAAAATAATTTTCAAGAATTATACGGTTATAAAAAAGCAAAACACTGTTTTGAAAATGTTGGCATGAAAGAACCAGAAGAAATTGTATCGCATTTAAAAGAAGAAGGGCGCCGTTGGACTAATGATACCGATCCCGAAGATGATGTAACATTTGTAGTAATTAAAGTGAAGTAATACTCAATGAAGCTAACAAAAAAATTGAAAGTAGAACTTTTAAAGGTTTACCATATTTATTGGGAAGCGTATCTCTCTGGAGATATGAAGACATTTGGCTCAATGCTTGATGACAATATAAAAGTATTTGGTACTGCTGTTAGCGAAGTGTTCAATAGCAAAACTGAAACCGTCCGGTTTTATAAAGCAACTGCCGATCAAATGACAGGAAAAGCAGAATTTCGCAATCGAAAAATTATGATGCATACTGTTGATGAAACAGTGCTTATACATGAACAGAACGATTTGTATGTATTGATTGAGAATGAATGGAATTTCTACGGCCCGGCGCGTGTATCTGCGCTTCTTGTTAAAACGCCTAAAGGATGGAAGCTTGCGCATCAGCACGGTTCGTTTCCAGACAGCAGAGCTGAAGCGGGTGAGCAAATAGCCCCGGAAAAAATTAAAAAAGAAAATCTGGAATTACGTGAAGCAATAAAAAGAAGAACTGTTGAACTGGTAGAAATAAATCGTGAACTGGAAATCGAAACCTCTCTGGAAAAAGTAAGAGCAGTCGCGATGGGTATGAAGAAGCCGGAAGATATGCTTGCGATATGTAAAATCATTTCGCAGCAATTACAAAAACTCGGTGTTAAAGATATCCGAAATGTGCAGACAGCGATTTTTTATGAGAGCCGCGGCACTTATATGAATTACGAATATTATGCGAAGCATGATAAAACATTTATAACCGATGTTGATTTCAAAAATCACAAGATTCAGTTGGCGTTTGCAAAAAAAATGATGAAGGGTGAAAATGAAGAAGTCCGTGAACATCTGAAAGGGAAAAAGCTGCATGATTGGTATGCTTATCAAAAAACCACCAATCAATTCGCAGATAAATATTTACTCAAAGCTGAGTCGCTTAATTACTATTGGTATTCACTCGGACCAGTTGCATTAGGTGTTTCAACATATAAACCATTATTAGAAAATGAAACTATATTATTCAAAAGATTTTTGAAAGTTTTTGAGTTAGCATATCGCCGTTATCTGGATATTGAAAAAGCTGAGCTGCAAGCAAGAGAAGCTAAAATAGAAGTGGCTTTGGAAAGAGTGAGAAGCAAAGCTATGGCAATGCATTCTTCTGATGAATTAAAAGCATTAATTGGAACTGTATTTAGTGAATTGATTAAGCTTGACCTTGCTCTTACACGTTGCATCATTTGGGTTTTTGAACCAGCAACAAATGCGGCAAGATGGTGGATGGCAAACAGAGAAGATTCCTCTAATCCGATGAACTTTTTCATTAAGTATCATGAACATCCTGCTTATCTCAGGTTTGTGTATGAGTGGAAAAATCAAAATGTAAAATTTGTTTACGATTTGAAAGGTAAGGATAAAATCGCCTGGGATAACATTTTATTTAATGAAACAGAATTGAAGCACCTTCCCAAAGTTGTAAAGAGTGGTATGCGGGCACCCGATAGAGTTTTGTTATCCGCTTCATTCAACAATTTCGGCGGCATCAATGTAGCAAGTCTGGAACCATTATCCGAAGAACATTTTGATATACTACTTCGCTTTGCAAAAGTTTTTGATCTAACCTATACCCGTTTTCTGGACCTAAAAAAAGCCGAAGCACAGGCGAGAGAAGCACAAATAGAAGCTGCATTGGAACGAGTTAGAGCCCACGCAATGGGTTTAAGAAAAAGCAGTGAATTGCAGAATATCATTACAATAATATTTGAGGAATTAAATAAACTCGGAATTTCATTAAGTGAAAGTTCTATATTTATCAAACAGAGTGAAACTCATGATTTAACCTGCTGGACTTCAACTGAAAGTGCGCAACTCGTAGAAAGTTATAACATCCCTTACTTTAATCACCCTATTATGGAAAGTCTATGGGCTGATTTAGAAAATAATGTATCCTATCGCGAATTTATTATTGAGCGTAAAGAATTGCTGACGTTTTGCAATTTACTTTTTACTCTGACTGATTTCAAGAATGCACCGGACGAGTATAAAAATTCTTTGAGTTCATTGGATAAAATTTATGTTGCACAGGCAATGATGAATCATGGTTATCTTGAAGTATTTGGTACCAAGCCTCTTCCTGAAAAATTTACAGAGGTATTAAGAAGATTCACAAATGTAATCGATTTAACTTACACTCGTTTTCTAGATCTTCAAAAATCAGAAGCTCAGGCAAGAGAAGCTGAAATTGAATTAGCTTTAGAAAGAGTTCGTGCAAAGACAATGGCAATGCAAAAAAGTGATGATCTTGCTGAAGCAGCAAAGTTATTATTTCAGCAAGTACGTTCGCTTGGAATCGAATCATATTCGAGCGGTTTTACAATCTGGGAAAATAATGATCGTACTCTTGTATCATGGATGTGTAATGCAGATGGATCAATTAACCCGCCATTCAGAATGCCAGCCTCAGATATTGAATGGCACAAACAGCAATATGATTCATGGAGAAATAAAGAAGATTATATAGTTCATGATTTTTCAGCAAATGAAATGCGGCAACATTATGCTTATCTAAGATCATTTCCTCTGCTCAATGATGCTTTCAATAAATCTGAAATAGCAGGAGTAGCAACTCCTGAAAGACAGGTTCATCATGCTTTCAACTTCTCCCAG
>DAIEQP010000395.1 GCA_027347805.1 Ignavibacteria bacterium
TTTTAGTAAGGAATTGAATAAAGAATGCAGAAGAAAAATAAATACCAGCATTTTTATTTCTGAATTTGAAAACGGAATCATCATTACAGCTGACGATGAAAATGGTGTAAATGTTTCTAAAAATATTACAGTAACCAAAGAACCGGCCACAAATGCAGAGCAATCAATAGAAAACCTAAAAAAACAATTATCAAAAGGAGGGGATACAATTTTTAATATAACTAAAGTTAGAGTTGATTTTATTAATGCATTATTCTTCCCGCTTAAAACAATTAATGAATGGAGAAGAAATATCCTGGCTGAGTTGGAGTTGGAAAGAATTAATTTATACAAGAGAGAAACTTTTTCTCTAAGACCTGTTTCATCAAAAATTACGGGTGATCTGGATTATAAGACAAATGTAGTTAATAAACTTTCGGAATCGTTCTATAAAAAACTTGGGGTCGAAAATATTGAGCCGGGTTTTGAAGCGATAAAAGATCTAAAAAACAAAACTGTAATGACATGCAAATATTGTATTAAAGATGAATTGGGACTTTGTCCTTTCGATACCGACAAGCGTGTTGAAGAACCACTTTATCTTAAAAATGAAGGGAACAAATATCAGCTGGTTTTTAACTGCAAAGACTGTTTAATGGAAATTGTTTCGATCTGATTTGTTTCGTTTTAACCGGCTTATTAATTTTACGATGTAATTAAAAGGTATTGGATCAACTTAAGACTAACATATTTCCGCAGCACTTTTACACCGGCAATTGCATAGCTGCTTATCCACTTGGTTATTTAACTGTAAGGATAAGTGTATCCGCTAAGAAATAAATCAAAAAACAATTAATAATTTTAGAGGTTTATCATGCAGCAGTGGTATGAAAAGCTATTTGCAAATTTTGCCAACAATTATGATAACGAACCTTTTGTAACGGGCACAATAGGGGAAGTGAATTTCATAGAGAAAGAAATAAACTACGACAAATCAAAATCTATTTTAGATATAGGATGCGGAACCGGAAGGCACTCAATCGAATTGGCCAAGCGTGGTTATAATGTTACGGGATTTGATTTATCCGAATCTCAGTTAAAAAAAGCTAACGAGAAAGCAATGTTAGCAGGCGTTTCGATAAAATTCTTTATACAGGATGCGAGAAGCTTCAATTTTCCGAATCAATTTGATTTGGCAATCATGGTATGCGAGGGGAGCTTTCCTTTAATGGAAACGGATGAAATGAATTTCGCAATTCTTCAGAATGCATTCAATTCAATTAAACCGGGAGGAAAATTAATTTTCACAACTCTTAACGGTTTGTTTCCATTATTTCATTCTGTAAAAGACTTTATTAACAATTCAGAAAAGAAAGAAGTCTCTACAGAAAACACATTTGACCTGATGACGTTTCGCGATCATTCAAAATTCGAAACAACCGATGATGACGGCAACTTAATGAAACTTGAATGCAACGAAAGGTATTATGTGCCGTCTGAAATCATGTGGCTTCTCAAATCAACCGGGTTTAACAAAATTAATATTTCGGGATGTAAACTCGGCGCGTGGAATATCGATGATAAGCTGACAACAAATGATTATGAGATGCTTGTTGTTGCGGAAAAATAACTCACAGACAAATTTATTTTGCTGTTTAATTAATTATAAAGTAAATGAATCTAATAACAAGCCGGTTAACCCCGGCTTGAAAATTTTATAAATGAAACCATATAAAAAAATTACAATCTTATATTTTACAATTGGTGCCGCCTCGATTTTTTTCTCTGATAAATTTTTCTCTTTAATTTTTCCGCCGGCAATTTATATCAATTATATTCAGATTTATAAAGGGTGGTTTTTTATTATGACAACGTCTTTACTGCTCTATTTTCTGATGAAAAGGATGTACTACACAATCCGGGAAAGGGAAGAGGAAAAACAAAAAGTTTTCTATTCAACTATGAGAGCTGTGCATCATATCTTGAATAATTTTCTGAACAAGATGATGTTTTTCAAATACTCACATGCAGAAACTAATTCTTTAACAGAGGAAGCTCAAAAACAATATGATGATGTAATCTGGGCTACAAGCAAACAAATCATTAAACTCGGAGAAATCACAAATATCAGTCCTGAAGAAATTGAAAAAACTGTTTTCCCGGAAAAGTTTAATGAAGCCTCTGAAGGAAATTCCAAATCACCAGATAGTTATTGAAGCAGCTGACCGCTTTGTTTCAACAAATCGCTTTCACTTATCTTTGCATTAAACTTGGCGCTGGATAACCTGCTTTGTGCTTCAACATAATTTCTCTGAACATCCCTGAATTCAATTGGAGAAATTGTTCCGAGTCTCATTTGTTCTATTGCCAAATCTACGTTCTCTTTGGCAACAGAAACATTTTCTTCTTCCAGCTTCAATATTTCCAAATTCTTCTGATAGTTTTGAAATGCAATTACTAAACTTGATTCAACGTTTGCTTTTATTTGCTGCAAAGCAATTTCATTTTTGTCTAATGTAATTTCGGCATTTTGCTGCTGAAGTCTGGTGTTGAATCCGTTAAAAAGATTCCAGGTAAAATTCAATCCGTAGTTATAACCAAAATTCTGGTTTGTCTTAAAAAACCCGGCATCGGAAACTGAATTAGTATATGAATAACCTGTAATGAGGTTAATTTTAGGAAAATAATCTCCTCTTGATAAACCAATTTCTTTTTCCGAAATGTTGCGGTTTTTTTCGCCCTGAATAATATCAGAATTGTTCTTAAAAGAAAGTGCTTTCATTTCATCAAACGAAAGTCCTTTTCTTATATCAAACAAATCTTCAACATCAACTTCGATAGAAATTGTTCTCCCGAGTAAGTGATTTAAATTCACCTTCAAACTATTTAACACAACCTCCTGTGTTAAAAGGTTGGATTTATCGGTATTCAAATCTACTTGTGCTCGCAGAACATCCAGCTTGGAAGCAGAACCTACAGAATATTTTTCCTCGGTAAGTTTTGCTCTCTGTTCTGAAATAGAAATACTTTCTTCAGCAGCTTTGTAATTATACTTCTGTCTCACCAAATCATAATAAGTAGCTATTATTGAAGAAATTGATTCTTCAATTTGAGCGCGGAGTTTTATATCGCCAAGCTCTTTGTATTCACGAAGTTTTGAAAAGTTGATAAACATTTTAAAACCATCAAAGAGTGTCCAGGTAAGAGTTACGCTGGCATTCTGCGAATTGGAACCCGCTCCACTTTTATCTACTGATGGCTGTCCATTATTGTATTCCTGCTTTGTTGATGTAACGGTTCTTGTAGTGGCTCCCGTTGCATCTATCTTAGGTAAAAATCCGGCGTTGCCCACAGAATAATTATTCTCATTAATAAGGGCATCCCCTTTTGCCATGCGTATATCGTAATTATTTTGAAGCGCAATTCCGATTGCATCTTTAAGCGATAATTTTTGTTGTGCGCCAACCTGTAAAACAGCACCAATTACAAGCAGAACAATCAAACGTACATTAATCTTTTTCTTCAGTTGTAACATTAGAAACACTCTTTGTTTTTTCTGTGAAGTAAGTATAGATAGTTGGAATAACAAATAAAGTTAAGATAGTTGAGAATGCTAATCCTCCAATAACAGCAATGCCCATCGAAACACGGCTTTCAGATCCCGCACCCAAAGCAAGAGCAATAGGCAACGTACCGAGAATTGTTGCAAGACTCGTCATAAGAATCGGACGAAATCTCAGCACCGCAGCTTCACGAACCGCATCAACAACACTCAGCCCCTGAGATTTTTTTTGATTTGCAAATTCAACAATCAGAATTCCGTTTTTAGTTACAAGACCAATCAACATTACAAGTCCAATATTGCTGAAAATATTCATGGTTTGATTGAAGAGAAACAATGAAATTACAGCACCCGCAAGAGCAAGGGGAACAGTAAACATGATAATGAAAGGATCGCGAAAACTTTCGAACTGCGCTGCAAGAATTAAATACAATAATGTAAGCGCCAGCATGAAAGTAAACAAAAGGGAAGAGGAGCTTTCTTTAAAATCTTTTGATGCACCGGTAAGCGCTGTCGCAAATGATTTATCAAGTACTTTCGAAGCGATTTTATCCATTGCATCAATACCATCACCAATTGTTTTGTCCGGAGCCAAGCTTGCAGAAAAAGTTGCTGATACATATCTATTAAATCTAAAAAGCTGCGGCGGGGTGCTTTGAGTTTTTATAGTAATAAAATTGTCAAGCTGAAGCAATTCACCCTTTTTAGATTTCACATACAGCATTTGTAAATCAACCGGTTTGCTTCTGAATTCTTTTGTTAACTGGCCAATTACCTGGTATTGTTTTCCATTCATAATAAAATATCCATAACGCTGGCCGCTCAATGCAAGCTGTAGTGTTTGAGCAATATCAACAACTCCAACGCCCAGCTCTCTTGCTTTGTTTCTGTCTATCTCTAACACCAATTCCGGCTTACTAAATTTCAAATTCACATCCACCTGACCAAACGTTGGATCTTTACGGGCTTCGTCCATGAATTTTGGAATTATATCTCTGAGCTTTTCAATAGTTGGCGCCTGAACAACATACTGAACCGGGAGACCGCCGCCTCTTTGCGTACCAATTGTCTGGGCCTGCACAACAAATGTTCTTCCGTCGCTCAGTTTATTTACCTGTTTTGAAAGATCCGCATAAATTTGCTGTTGAGACCGTGTTCTTTTTTCTCTTTCTGTCAGGATCAACCGGATGAATCCGCTATTGTTTGCACTTTGCCCGCCGCCCATTGCAACACCCATTAATGAAGATTCTTTTTCTGGGACTTTGCTTTCTACAAGCGCAAACAATTTATCCATAAAATTATAAGTGAAATTATATGTCGATCCTTCGGGTGTTGTTGTGTTTATTCTAATTTCACTTCTATCTTCTACAGGGGCCAATTCTGATTGAAGCATTGGCATTATTAAAACAACTAGAATGATGGCAGCTGCCATCACAATGAAACCAAGCCAGCGGCGTTTTAAAAATTTGCTGAGAAGATTTTCATATGAGCGAATCACTTTAACAAAGAAAGGCTCTGTTGCATAGTAGAACCAGCTGTGATGCGCTCTTTTTTTAATAATTTTTGTTGATAACATTGGTGTTAATGTTAAAGCAACAAATGCAGAAATAATAACCGATCCGGCAATTACAATTCCAAATTCGCGGAATAATCTTCCTGTTAATCCCTGCAGAAAAATAATTGGCAGAAAAACAACAGCGAGCGCAACGGTTGTTGAGATGATCGCGAAGAAAATTTCAGCAGAACCTTTCATGCCGGCTTCCAGCGGATCCATTCCATCTTCAATTTTCTTATAAATGTTTTCCAGTACAACAATAGCATCGTCAACAACCAACCCGATAGCAAGAACAATTCCGAGCAATGTTAATACATTAATTGTAAAGTTGGAAAAGTACATCACGAAGAAAACCCCGACAAGTGAAATTGGTATTGCGAGAATTGGAATTAACGTGGTTCTCCAGTCGCGAAGGAATAGAAAAATAATTAATATCACCAGCACGAATGCTATGATAATTGTTTCTTCTACTTCCGAAATTGATTTTCTAATATACTGGGTTGAATCGAATCCAATACCAACATCTATATCGGAAGAAATATCTTTCTTAATTTGTTTTAGTCTTTCATAAACCTGGTCTGCAATTTCAATGTGATTAGCTCCCGGCTGTGGAGTCAAAACAACTCCAATCATCGGAATACCGTCACGTTTCATAACCGAGTATTCGTTTTCCGGACCAAGTTCAGCATAACCAACATCAGAGAGACGAATTAACTGTCCGCGGTCTTCTCTTATTATAAGATTATTAAATTCCGCCGGGCTCAGCATTCTTCCTCTTGTTCGAACCGTTAACTCAGTATTTGCGCCTTCAATCTTGCCTGATGGAAGCTCAATGTTTTCGCTGCTTAGAGAGGCCCGCACATCCTGAGGAGATACTTTTAACGATGCCATTTTATATGGATCAAGCCACAGCCTCATTGAAAATCTTTTTTCTCCCCAGATTGAAACTTGACTAACGCCTGGAATTGTCTGTAATCTTTCTTTAAAAATATTTGATGCTATATCGGATAGTTCCAATAAATTTTTCGAATCGCTCCGAAGTGTTAAAAATATAATCGGGTTTGCATCTGCATCAGCTTTTGTAACAACAGGCGGGTCTGCATCCGGAGGAAGATTTGAAACTGCGCGTGATACGCGGTCGCGAACATCATTTGCTGCATCTTCAAGGTTTGCATCAACATTAAACTCAACAGTTATATTGCTTCTGCCATCTCTGCTCACAGATGTAATTGAACGGATTCCTGCGATACCATTTATATTTTCTTCAAGAGGTTCAGTTATTTGCGATTCAATAATATCAGCATTTGCACCTGTATAACTTACTCCAACGGTTATAATTGGAGGATCTATACTCGGGTATTCTCTTACACCCAAATAGGTAAATCCTATTATACCAAGAAGAATTATTGTAAGCGACATTACAATTGATAAAACGGGACGACGAATACTTATCGAAGAAAGACTCATTAGTTATCTCAAAATTATTTATCAAAAGAAGCCAATTTAACTTTTGCCCGAGGACGAAGCTGCATAATACCAGATATAATTACTGTATCGCCGTCTGCTATTCCTTTTGCAATTTGCACAACCTGTTCGGTTCTTAAACCGCTTTCAACTTTTCTTGGAACCGCTACTCCACTTTTATAAATGAATAATTGTTCTCCTGAAATATCCAGCGACAAAGCCTGGGTTGGAACAGTAAATGTGTTTTTAATACTGTTTAACATTACAACAACAGACACATAAGATCCTGGCACAAGTTCACCATCAGTGTTTGAACATGTTGCGCGAACCTGAAGCGATCTTGTGAGCGGATCAACTTTAGGTTCTATTGCATACACTTTTGCATTATAAATTTTACCA
>DAIEQP010000412.1 GCA_027347805.1 Ignavibacteria bacterium
ATTGATTCACAAAATAGCAAATGTCAAATGCAAGCATTACCTCCATTAGGTAATTGTATATTGAGTTTAGTTGGAAGGTTAAGTTTAAATTCTTATCTATACAAAAACTGAAATGAAATAAAATTTTATCGATAATAATGTGCAGATGTTTTATCTGGTTCTGTTGTTTAACTGAAAATTTATTTCGATTAAATTAGTTAAGATGCAAATTCTGTATTAAAAGTTTCCTCTAGGTTCAAACTAAAGCTGAGGCAATTGATAGATGAGTTTTCTTACGCTAGTAAACGGGGTTGTTATCGGATTTCTGTTGCTTAGCGCAATTTTTAGCTTTGTTCAGCTAATAAGAGGATATGAAACGAAGATTAACCGGAATTATATATTCTTCTCTTTTTTTCTTTCGCTCTATGTTTTATTCACACTGATCTCGAATTTTTGCACTGATTATAACAATTTTATTTTCTATGATAAAATTATAACAGCCTGCATAGCTGTTGCTGGAATTTTCTTTATCTATCTTGTTTCTTATCTAACAAATTATAAACCCAAAAAAATTCTAATTACACTTGAATTCTTAATAATTATTCAGCTGATTTTAAATTTTGCTATTCCAAACGGTATTACTTTTGGAGAAGTTACCGGGATTAATAAATTAACTTACTTTTGGGGAGAGGCAGGTTTTTTCCCTAAAGCAACAATTTCTAATTTCCTTTACTGCCAGCTTGCTGTACTTATACTTGTTTTTGCTTTTGTTATTAAGGCAATACATGTGATGTATGTGCACGGTAGCAAGGAAAACTGGAAAGTTCTTTTAGTCTCATTAACCTTAGCGCTTACCTTAATATTGCTGAATACTTTTTCTGAAGTATTACGATACAGAAGTTTGGGTGTTTTGGAAAAACTAAGTTTTATTTCTTTTTCTGTAATTGTAATGCACCGGAATTTCAAGCTTCTGTTTTTGGCCGGACAATTTCAAAAAGATTTGAAGGCAAGTGAAGAAAGATTACGGCTTGTATTGGATAGCACAAACGATGGAGTTTGGGAGTGGAATCTAAATACAGGTGAAAATAAAATTAATTCACGCTATGCAGAGATGCTTGGATATGATATTGAGGAATTACCCGATATACGTTCGAACTTGACTAAATTGATTCATCCCGATGAGGCAAGCAGAATTGCGCAGCTAATTAGCGATTTGAATGATTGTAAATCAAAAAGCTTTCAGAGTGTGTTTAGATTCAAAACGAAAGATGGAAATTGGAAATGGCTTTATGTACGTGGAAAAGTTATAGAATCTGATACGAACGGCAAACCTATCAGATTAATTGGCACCAACGTCGATATTGATGATCAAATGAGAATTAAAACAAAACTTGAAGAAAGTGAAAAAAGATATAGAATTTTAGCTGAATCAACTTTTGAGGGAATTGGAATAACTGAAAATGGAATTATGATCGACTGTAATGAGGCTTTATGCCAGATGTTAAAATACTCGTCGGATGAATTGATTGGAAAAAACTATCAGGATTTCATTGCTCAGGAATCAAAAAACACAATCGATAATTTTTTAGGGAAAAGAAGTTTCCACGAAAGCTACAAACTTTTAGCTGTAAAAAAGGATGGTACAAATTTTCCAATCGAAGTAAGAACTAATACTATTGAACTAGATGGTAAACAATTTCAAGTCTCAGCAATTAGGGATATTTCGCAGCAGCTGAAATTTGAAAAAGAAATTATAAATAGAGAGAATACTTTAAGAAATATTATAGACTCTGCGCCTTTCGGAGCTCATACATATAAATTGAACGCAAAAGGAATTTTAGTCCTATCGGGGTATAACAAGAATGCAGATTTATTACTTAATATCAATCATGCCAAGTTAATAGGTAAGACTATTGCAGAAGCTTTTCCTTCTCTTGGAATTACTCAGGTTCCGCATATTTATAAAAAAGTTGCAACAGAAGGTATTATTTATTCAGATGATCAAACTCTCTACAATGGAAATACGATTCTTGGAATTTTTGATGTCAAAGCAATCAAAACAGGAAATGATCAGGTAACAGTTTTCTTTAGAGATATTACAGAAACTAAAAGAGCATTGGAGAACCTCCGTGCAAGTGAAGAGAAATTTAGATTGCTTGCTGAGAATTCCACAGACTTAATTTCAAGGCATGATAGTGATGGAAATTTTATTTATGTGTCTCCATCTTCAAAAAATCTACTTGGTTATGAACCTACTGAATTGGTAGGAAAAAGCCCGTTTGAATATTTCCACCCGGATGATGTTAAAATAGTTCGTGAATCATTGAAAAAAATCCTAACTGAAAATGTCGATGCTGAAGTTACGCTTTATCGATTCAGACACAAGCTGGGCAACTATGTCTGGTTTGAAACAATTAGTAAAACAATTAGAGATGAACATACAAATGCCATAATAGAAATTCATACAACTTCTCGTGATGTTGGTGAGAGAATTCAATACCAGCAGGAATTAAAAATTAATGCTGATAATTTGAATAAAATCTTTAATGCTACACCTATTCCGCTTGTTCTGGAATCTTTAGCACCAAGTATTCAGGTTATTTATGTAAATGATGCAGCATGCAAGTTTATTGGTAAAGAAAGAGAAGAGATTCTCGGCAAAATGCTTGTAGGCGGAATTCCGGATAGCATTGAAAACCATAGCACAAATTCTCCTCTGAAGGAAGGGGATGAATACGATTTTGAAACGAGTATCATGATTGAAGATAAAGTTAAGTATGCTATAGTGTACATAAGAATAATTAATTATAGCGGAAAGAATTGTGCCCTTTCTGCGATTTTAGATATTACCGATCGAAAACTTGCCCAGGAAGCTAATATTACAAGCGAACGGAAACTTTCCACAGCGATGAAAATTGCAAAACTTGGTCATTGGGAATATGATGTAAGTCAAAAACAGTTTACCTTCAATGAAGAATTTTATCGAATGCTAAGAACAAACGTTGAGAAAATTGGAAGCTATAAACTTTCTGCGGCTGAATATGCTGAAAGATTTATTCCTTCTGAAGAACAATACATTGTAGAGGAAGAAATTATAAAGGCGTTAAATGCAGATGATCTAAATTATTCAAATCAGGTTGAGCACAGAGTAATATTTGGTGATGGCAACCTTGGATATATTAACGTTAGATTTAATGTTATTAAGGATGATTTTGGCCAGACTGTAAAGTTGTATGGTGTAAATCAGGATATTACAGAAAGAAAAATTGCTGATGAGGAGAATACACGTAGAAAATATCTTATCGATCAACTTTTGGATACTGTTCCTGACATTATATATTTCAAAGATAACCAGAGCCGCTTCCTTGAAATAAGCCAATCGTTTGCAAAACGCTTACAGATTAAATCGAGAGATGAAATAATAGGCAAGACTGATTTTGATATCTTTGATAACAAGCATGCAACGGATGCTTTTAATGATGAACAAAGCATAATCAGCAGTGGTCGGGCAATTATTAGCAAAATCGAAAAAGAATTGTGGCATGGGCTTGATGAACGTTGGGCATTAACAACTAAAATGCCTTTGAAAAATTCGAAAGGGGAAATAATAGGCACCTTTGGTATTTCACGGGATATTACAGAATCCAAAAAAGCAGAAGAAGAATTGCGTTCAGCTATGCATTATATAGAATACGTGATCAATTCAATTCCTGTCGCAATTTTATCAATCGATAACGACGATTTTGTGACTCAATATAACAAAGCCGCAGAAAAATTTTTGAATTCATCTGTGCCTGAAGACGAAAGAAGATTGTCTAAAAAATTCCCAGATTTAAAAATGATTGATGAATTATTGGACAAATCAAGAGCCCAAAAAAATCTTGTTACAGATGTAATTACAGTTGCCGATGAAGATGGTGAAGCAAAAATGTTTTCCGCTTCCGTTTTTCCACTTGTAACCGCTTCTAGTACTGGAAGTGTAATAATGATTGAAGATATTACAAACCGGCGAAAAATGGAGCAGGTTCTTATCCAAAGTGAAAAAATGTTGAGTGTTGCCGGATTAGCTGCAGGTATGGCTCACGAAATAAATAATCCACTTGGAACAATTTCTCAGGGCTGCCAGAATTTAGCAAGAAGGTCTTCTTCAATTCTACCAAAGAATTATGAAGTTGCAAGACGACTAGGAATTGAAATGGAGAAAATAGAAGCATACTTCAGGGAACGACAATTATTTGAAATTATGGAATCAATGCAGGGGGCAGTTGAAAAAGCAGCTGAAATAATTAAAAGTATGCTGCAGTTTTCTAGAAGGAGCGAATCCAAGAAAGTTCAGTATTCTCTTAAAAAAATTGTTGAAGAAGTAATTGATTTGGCTTATAATGATTACGATCTTAAGAAAAAATTTAATTTCCGTAGTTTTAAGATAATTAAAGAATATGAAGAATTTGTGCCGGATGTTCTTATTACTATAACCGAATTGCAGCAGGTCGTATATAATATTGTCCAAAATGCGGCTCACGCAATTAGACTCGAAGATAATCCTGGAAAATTACCAACTTTAATTTTCAGGTTATCAAAAGAAGCAAAGTATGTTAGACTGGAAATTGAAGATAACGGTCCGGGCATTAAAGAAAAAATTAAGAATAGAATTTTTGAACCTTTCTTTACTACTAAAGAAGTTGGTGAAGGAACGGGACTTGGACTATCAGTATCATATATGATTATTACACATAATCATAATGGATTATTAACAGTGGAATCGATAGTAAGTAAGGGAACTAAATTTATAATTGAGTTACCATATTTGGATAGAACATGAAAGACATCAAAATATTGCTGATAGACGATGATGATAAGGTAAAATTTAATCTGAATCTTTTTTTAGAAGATGAGGGATTTGACTGTCATGCTGTTGAAACGGCTGAGCATGCAGTCGATTATCTGAACAATATTAATGGTGAGATTGATTTAGCAATTGTTGATATCCGCCTTCCCGGAATGAGTGGTGAAGAATTTATTCCTATTATGAAAAATAAATTTCCGGAAATAAAAACAATTATTCACACCGGCTCAACAGATTACAGATGCCCCAAAGAATTCGAGAAATATAATATATCTGATGATGAAGTTTTTCATAAACCCATTAACGATCTTACAAAACTTGTTGATAAAATTTATTCTCTAGTCGATGAATAAAATTAAATAAATTATGGATGCTAATTATAAATTCCATACAAATTACGATTTGAACGGAGTCAAACTGCTCATTATCGATGACGATATAGGTTTGGCCAACAGCATTAAGTATTTTTTTGAAGATCTTAACTGCAGTGTATTTGTAAGTTATTCGGGGGAAGGGGGATTGCAAACATACCTCAAAGAAAAACCAGATATAGTAATTGTTGATTTAAATATGCCCGGTATGAGCGGGCTAGAAGTGATTTCCTTTCTTGCAAAACATCACGTCGATACACCGGTTGTTGTTGTTTCTGGTACGGGATTAATTAAAGAAGCAATTAAATCGATTAAACTTGGTGCCTGGGATTTTGTAACAAAACCTATTTTAAATTTCGAAGAACTCGAAATGAGTGTTTTGAAAGCTCTCGAAAAAGCTCAATTGATAATTGAAAATAGAAATTATAAAGAGAATCTTGAGAAGCTGATCAAAGAGAGAACCGACCAGGTTTTACTTAAATCACAACAACTGGAGAAAACAATAGCCGAATTGGAATTGACAAAAGAAAAATTGATTGATGCCGATAGATTGAAAAATGAATTCCTTGCTCAAATATCGCATGAAATCAGAACTCCGATTAATATTTTGCTCGGTTATTCTGAAGTATTGAGAACAGAGTTTGAAAATAAGATGAGTGCAAACTTTGAACAAAGTTATAATATCGTTAATAAAGCAAGCAGACGTATAATTAGAACAATTGAATTGATCCT
>DAIEQP010000422.1 GCA_027347805.1 Ignavibacteria bacterium
TAAGGTCAAATTTCTTGATTACTTCATCTGTAAGAGTTGAACTCTTCAAGATCGCCTGATATTTCTCAGCTTCAGAATTATTTCCGGTTAATGCAGCCAATCCTTTGCTGGCAGAAAAACCTTTTGCGAGCCCGCCTAAACCTGAAAGTGTAGAAAGAAGATCATTCTTTTCGGCAATCAAAACAGATGTAGTTGATTTATACCATTTGGGAGCTAACAAAGCGTACAGCGTTGCACTGGTTGTTATAACAAGAATGAACCAGAATAAAAACCATCTGTAACGAACAATTGTAATAAGAAATTCGAAGAATGATTTACCAACAAAATTTTGTCCTGAATTTTTCTCTAGTTCGTTCATAATTTGCCTATCTGAATAATGAAGAAGATAATTGTTGCAGCTGAACTTACCAATGTTGTGAGAGTTGATAATTTAGTAATTGTATTCCAGAATGAAAGTGGCGCATCTTTAGGAACATAAATCATATCGCCAGGTTCTATTGCAATTTTTTCTTTGTCTTCTGTTATCCAATTTTTTTCTTTACCTTTTATAATAACAGATTTTTCAACACCCCGGGCTGTTTCAGCTAGTCCGCCTGCTTTATCAATGTAATATTTAAAATCTTTGCCAGCTTCATATTTAACGTAACCAAGTTTGGGAACTTGTCCAAAGACATAGACATATTCAAATTTATCGGGAATAAGAATTATGTCATCATCTTTAACTAAAAATTTACTTTCATCCGAATTTGGTTCGTTTAATTTGGAGAAATCAACAAGACTTTCTGTTCGTAATACTCTAAGTGAGTTGTCAATACGGAAAAATAATGTGTCTTCATCAGGTGTTATATTGGCAAGACGAAGAGCTGTCATTGATTCTTTTAGTCTTTTTAATTCCAAATCTGCTTGTATTACTTTTGCAGATTTTGTCATGTTTTCAAGTGTTAAAAAATTTCTGGAAAGCATTTCAATTGAATTATAATCTCTAATTACCTCAGCTTTTTTCAAATCGGCATTATCTGTAATGCCTCCTGCTTTTTTAATAGCTTCGGGAAGAGTTATACCATCTCTTGTTACATATACATAACCGGGATTTTTAACCTGTCCCAGTACCAAAACTCTGAAATTCTTTTTTTGATTTTCATCGGCTAGAATTCTTATTCTGTCGCCGCTTTCAAGCATAAACGCATCATGAATATTAACAGTAAAAAGTTGTTCTTTATTTCCTGATTTATCCAGCCGAGAGATTTCTGCCTTCTCAATATTTTCATAACTTTGATTCAAACCGCCAGCAAATAGAATAGCATCTTCCAATTTATCTCCAGGTATAAATTGAAATTTTGTAGGCTTATTAACAGCACCACTTATATCAACAATAGTAACATCAGAATCATATGAAGGGAAAATTATTACATCGTCATTCATTAAGTAAGGATTATATTTGAAATCACCAGTGAGTCTGTATTTAAGTAAATCGATCTTTATCAATTCTCCGGTTGAACGCTTTAACGTAATGCCTCTTAGTGGAAATTTATTGATTTCCTTGTTTACAGCCTGAATTTCTTCATACTGTGTCAGTCCTCTGACGGCATTCAACTGAGCCTGGGTAAAATAAGTGGTTATGAATTGGTCTAATCTCTGATATCTACTTGCAAGGAATGAACCAGTAATAATAAAGTTTCCGCCAATTGTAACCGTTATCGGCTGAAGCGTGGTTAATGAAGCTTGCTTATTAGTTTCATTTTCCTGCTGTTGTGCAAAATTCAGTTGCACAATTATCAATAACAAAATGCATAATTGTTTTTTCATAGATATTCTTAAAGGTTATTAAATTTTTATAACGCAAAGATGAATGGTAAAAATGAGGCAGTAAGAAACTCCGCTTGATTAACGACATTAAATTAACGATTTCTGTACTGAACTTCATAATATTTTTGATACTCGCCTGAAATAATTCTATCCCACCAGTTTTTATTGGAGAGATACCAATCAATTGTATATTCCATTGCCTGCTCAAACTGGAATGATGGTTTCCAGCCTAATTCGTTTTGAATTTTTGAAGAATCAATCGCATATCGTCTGTCATGTCCGGGACGGTCTTTCACATATTCAATCATCTCCTCCCCCTTACCCAGCTTGTTCAAAATCAACTTCACAATTTCAACATTAGTCATCTCTCGGGAAGCGCCAATATTATATACTTCGCCAATTTTCCCTTTTTCAAAAACCAGCTCAACAGCCTTGTTGTGATCGATTACATAAATCCAATCGCGAACATTTAATCCATCCCCATAGATAGGAAGTTTTTTACCATTCAAAGTATTTATAATCATTAAAGGAATTAATTTTTCAGGAAACTGAAGCGGACCATAATTATTTGAACAGCGTGTAATTACGATCGGCATACCATAAGTATGATGAAATGCCTGTACCATCAAATCCGCCGCTGCTTTGCTTGATGAATATGGACTGTTTGGTGAGATTGGTGTTGATTCTGTGAATAAACCTGTTGCGCCTAAACTTCCATATACTTCATCTGTGGAAACCTGCAGGAATTTTTCAACATTGTACCTTCTGGCGGCTTCAAGCAGAACATTGGTACCCATTACATTAGTCTGATAGAAAACCGAAGAACCGAGTATGCTGCGGTCAACATGAGATTCGGCAGCAAAATTAATTACATACTTTATTGAGTACTTAGTAAAGATATAATCAACAAGTTCAACATTTGTTATATCTCCTTTAATAAACCTGTAATTTTTGTTATTCTCAATCGGTTTTAAATTTTCCAGGTTGCCGGCATAAGTTAACTTATCAAGATTTACAATGAATACATCATCTCTTTCTTTAAGTATGTAATTAAGAAAATTGCTACCTATAAATCCTGCACAGCCTGTGACCAAAATATTTTTCATTTTAATTTCCTAAAAGGCAAAGAAGCCAAAATAAATTCCAGTCTGAATAAAAAATGAATTTGCTTTTAAATCTGATGGAATACTTTTTATGTTCTGATCATTATTAACACTCCAGCTTTCATGCAGAGGCAGAACATAACCACCGCCAACCCTTACTGCTATAAACCTGTTTAGAGGAACATCCAAATTTAAAGTTGGAGTAATAGATATAAAATTATTTTTAATTTCTGAGTGAGTACCAGGCGGCAATGCAGTCGATTTTATTACCGATTCACCCCAAACATTTGACCAGTCAAATGCTGAATAGTTGTTATATATATCAAACGACTGAGTGCCAAGACCAATTACAGCACCAACAGATAACGCTACTTTATTTACAAATGGAAGAGTATATTCAACAGTCAATCCTCCAAAACTATAATTTTGCTTCACTTCAAAATTACTCTGAAAATATTGAGGACTTAATTTACCGGCACTTGATTGAGACCCGCTAAAACCAATTCCGCCAAGACGAAGGTTGTCTACAATCATAATATAAGCGTAACCGCCGCCGCCGTAAACAAACATAGAATTTGATAATTCAGGTATTCCCATTGTTCGTAACTGCATGTTTACCGGATCAACATTTGGAAATACAAACGCAGGAGCTATTCCGCCTGCAGCGCCAAAGCGGGCAACCCAGCCAACATCCTCACCTTCCTGAGCAAAACTTCTTGAAAAAGTGAGAAGAACAACCAAACCAATTATAATTTTTTTCATTTTTGTTCGAATTGAATTTTGCCGGCACAAAATAGTAAATAGGAGAGCAACTTAAAAACGGTGGAAAAATATTTTCATAAAAAGAAGGCTGCACCGGCCTTCTTGTAACCACTTCACCACAACAAGGGAAAACCGTGCAGCCTAAGGGCAACTACATTGGGGGGCAACTTTTACGCGCCCTCAGCGTAATTATACAACAGAAATTTAATCCATAATTTTTCTTAAGAACGATGAACTGTCTTCCTCGTGATCATTATAATAATCATTTTGAATTGACGGTTTTTCATCTGTTTTGAATCCAGTTTCAAGTTCAAACAGATTGCTGAATAAATCGGGATTTTTTCTGATTCTTTTAATTGTCGGTATATCAAGATTTTCTGTATCGCTTAATTCAAATCCTCTCTTAGCAGAAAAGCTTGGGCCGGCTGTTCCAGTTGATTTTTCTCTTTCACGTTCCTTTGGTTTTGATTCCTGCTTTTCCTTTTTCAATGTTGAAATTGGATTGCTTAATGCTTTCGAATCGAAACCTGTTGCGATCACTGTATAAGAAACATAATCCTGCATTTCGTCTTTAATAACAGCACCAAAGATCACGTTAGCTTCTTCACCTGCTGCTTCAAAAATTACATTATTGCCGGCTTCAATTTCCTGCATTGTCATGCTTGCAGGTCCACTTACATTTAATAAAATATTTTTTGCACCTTTAATTGAAACACCTTCGAGCAATGGAGATGAAATTGCTTTCTGTGCAGCTTCAATAGAACGATTGTCTCCGCTTGCAATACCGCAGCCCATCAATGCCTGGCCGCTTTCTCTCATAACAGTGCGAACATCAGCAAAGTCAACGTTGATCACACCTTTGATTGTAATGATATCCGAAATACCGCGTGTAGCTTCATAAAGAATTTCGTTTGGTTTATCGAATGCTGCTTTAGCTACTGTTGCTGCTTCAATGATGCTGAGAATTCTGCTGTTAGGAACAATGATTAAACTATCTACATATTGTTTTAATTCATTGATTCCTTCTTCGGCATTCTTCATTCTGATTTTGCCTTCCCAAGTAAATGGTTTTGTGGCAATACCAATTACTAAAGCGCCAATGCTTTTTGCAATTGAAGCAACAATTGGAGCCGCACCGGTTCCCGTACCGCCGCCCATACCTGCAGTAACAAAAACCATATCGGCACCATCGAGTGCATGAGTAATTTTATCGCGGTCTTCTTCGGCAGCTTTTC
>DAIEQP010000008.1 GCA_027347805.1 Ignavibacteria bacterium
TACCACCTGCTCTATCAACATCTTCTATGTGAACATTTTTTGTTGCCGGACTAACTTTGCAGATGTATGGAGTAATAGCAGATAGTTCATTAAGCATGTTTAAATCGAGATCGATACCAGCTTCCTGAGCAATTGCCAGTGTATGAAGAATTGTATTTGTACTTCCACCCATTGCAAGATCAAGTGAGAAAGCATTTTTAAATGAGTTCAAAGACAAAATTTTACTTGGTCTTAAATCATCTTTTACTAATTGGAGAATTTGTTTTGCTGCAGAAGTTGCCAGGTTTTTTCTTTGAGGATCTATTGCGAGTATTGTTCCATTTCCCGGTAATGCCAATCCCAATGCTTCACACAAACAGTTCATCGAGTTTGCTGTAAACATTCCAGAACATGAGCCGCATGTAGGACAGCTAAACTGTTCTAACTGTTTTAAGCGCTGATCATCTATTGCGCCGTTAGCATATTGCCCAACACCTTCAAATACAGAAATCAGATCTGTCTTTTCCCCGCTTGGCAATCTTCCGGCTTTCATTGGCCCGCCAGAAATAAAAATGGTTGGAATATCAACTCTGACTGCAGCCATTAACATTCCTGGAACTATTTTATCGCAATTAGGGATACAAACCATGCCATCGAGTCTATGAGCTTCAACAACAGTTTCAACACAATCAGCAATCAATTCTCGGCTTGCAAGAGAATATCTCATTCCCAAATGACCCATTGCAATTCCATCGTCAACACCAATAGTATTAAATTCAAATGGGACACCGCCAGCTTCGCGAACTGCGTCCTTAATTACTTTACCAAATTCCTGCAGATGAACATGCCCAGGAACCAGATCGATATATGAATTACATATACCAATGAATGGTTTATTAAAATCTTCATCGCTTTTAATTACGCCAGTAGCACGCAATAAACTTCTATGAGGCGCTTTATCAAATCCTTTTTTAATTAAATCAGATCTCATCCGATCTCCATTAATTTTTTCAGACATAATTCTTGGGTTCCGGTCAATCCCGGAATCTGTTTTTTTTATGTGAGGTTAGATTTTGGGATTGACCAAATATGTTTAGCCTAGAATAATAATACCTAGTAGGACTAGAACAGTTAGAATCCCTAGAATGACAATTTCTGAAGTGTTATCGATGGTTGCAGACACAATCCTACCGTCGACTCTACGAGCCATTAATTTTATGCCGGTATTTTTTCTAGTGTCTTTCATTGTGTAAATAACTTTGTTGCGAATATAAACGCTGATTAATTAGTTGTCAAGTCTTTTGGAAAAATCAATAAATATTTTTCCATATAAATGAATAATTATTCATTTCAAAATTCAATGCATTTTATACATAAAGAGTTGTCATAAAATAATTTATAACAACTCTCAATTTCTCTATTTATATGAGTCTTTATAAATTGCAACAACATCATCATGAGAAAGTTTATATCTATCAAGATTAAAAAGCCCTCCCATAGTTTCAAATGCATTTTTTGCCAGCGCAGCAAATTCGGACTCTTTAATACCATAATCAGACATTTTCAAATTATCAACGCTGCAACTTTTCTGTAATTCTTTTAATGCCTGGATAAATAACTGAGCCTGCTGATCGACAGATAGGCCATCAATATTTTTTCCCATTGCTTTAGCCATTATGGCTAGTCTTTCAGGTGCGTGTTTTGCAAAGAATGAAAAATATGCTACAGATAAAATTATTAATCCTGCACCATGTTCAAGATTCGGATGGAAAGCGCTCATTGCATGCTCGAGCGAATGTTCTGAAGTACATCCTGAAGTTGATTCAACAAATCCTGAGAGTGTATTTGCTAATGCAACATTTGTTCGTGCTTCCAAATTTTTACCATCTTTAACTGCAGTTGGGAGGAAAGTATTTAGTAGTTCAATACTCTTCAATGCATAAATATCGCTTACAGGAGTTGCTATATTTGCAATAACTCCTTCAGCCGCATGAAAGAAAGCATCAAATCCTTGATATGCTGTTAATGCTGGCGGGACAGTTACCATTAATTCGGGATCCACAATTGAAAGAACAGGAAACGTATCAGGGGTCCCGAATCCAATTTTTTCATTTCGATCTTCATGGGTAATAACAGTCCATGGATCAGCTTCACTTCCAGTTCCGGCTGTAGTAGTAATAGCAACAATTGGTAAAACTTTTTCAGTTACCGGTTTTCCTTTTCCGCTTCCACCGCCAATATAATCCCAATAATCGCCAGGATTGTTAACCATTATTGCAATACTCTTAGAACTATCCAAACTGCTTCCGCCGCCAAGACCAATTACA
>DAIEQP010000029.1 GCA_027347805.1 Ignavibacteria bacterium
TTTTAGAAAAGTAAGTCCAGAAATAAAATTCGATTCAATTGAGTATGCCAATGACGCAAACTCTAAAGAGGTATCGATCTCAAATGAGTAAACAAAATCGGAAATTATTTTTATTTATTTGAGAATTTTTGTTGATTCCCGAATTACAAATTCAGTTTCAAAAACTACACGTTCAATTGGAACAAGAGTAGCTGATTCAATATTCCTAATCAAAATTTCAGCGGCTTTCATTCCTATTTCATGTTGTGGTGCGCGAATAGTTGTTAATGGAACCGGATAAATTTTTGCATAAAAAATATCATCGTTTCCTACAATCGAGATATCATCAGGTACTCTAATGTTTAATTCCTTTAATACAGTCATTACAGCCAGTGCTTGCTGATCATTGAAGCATACAATTGCTGTGGGATAATCTTCTTTCGATTTGCTACTGAAATACTCAATTGTTTTTGACCTGCTTTCTTCATAACCGGAACCAATTGAAACAATCATTTCCTTACTGAAAACAAGTGTGCTTTCACTAAATGCATGTCTAAAGCCTTCAATTCTTTCAAGAGTATGAGTTGAACTTGGCGGACCTGCAAAGTGAACAATTTTTGTGTGTCCATTTTCTATCAAATATTTCACAGCTTTTTTTATTGCTTTCAAATTATCAATTGCAACTACATTCGCCTGGATTCCTCTTACATCTTCCAAAAGAACGAATGGGTAGTTTATCATCTTTAATTTGAATAGATGTTCAATTTCAGAAGCGCCTTCAACAATTGGCGCAATAATAATACCTTTAATATCCTTGGCAGAAAAAAGATGCGAAAATTTCTGTTCACTTTCATGATCATTATCAGAACTTGTAATGATTACAGAATAACCTTTGCTGCTTGCATATTCTTTTACTCCGGTTGCAATACTTGTATAGAACGGATAATTCAGATCCTTTATTATAACTCCGATGCTTTTATCTTGATTTCCATTTTTAAGATTTCGAGCAACACCTTTTGGCCTGAAGTTCAGTTCTTTCATTACATTCAAAATGTGATCCCTTGTGGTTGGCTTAACTGATGATTTAGCATTTATCACAGCAGAGACTGTTCCTTTCGAAACACCAGCACGTTTGGCTACATCTTCAATAGTAATTTTTTTCATTTTCAACTCGAGTATTAAAGAGAAATGTAAATAATTAAAACGGTTTAATTTACAATTTGTTGTTTAAAGATATTTTATGATGTGGCTAAAATCAATAAAAATCTTCTTAATTATTAACCAAACTTTAAAAACGATTCTATTATGAAAATCCATAATATTGTTTGATTCAATAGAACCTCATGTAAAAATTAAAATCAAATTGAACTTATCTACAAATTATCATACTAAAGGAAATAAGTCCTGGTTAAGTACATATATTTACTTGGACGAATTCATGAAATAGCACATTACAACACAAAAATTTCTTCTCTGACTTTAAAAATTTACAATTGAATTTTTTGTTTTTTTTAAGCTGCTCACAAAACAAACGATGACTCTGAAAATATTTTCGTTTTAATGAATGTGTAAATTTTTTTTTCTTTGACATTTAGCCCGATTATTTATATTATTAAACCGGTTCAATTTGCATTGAACTACAAAAAAAGTCGATGACAAATATTTCATAATGCAGAGTTAGATTATTATCATCTCAATTTCTGCTCTAACAATGGTTTTGTCACTTCAATACATTGTTCTTTTTTCTGAAAAAATTTCCAAAGAACTTTTCATAGTTTTAATAAATATATTATTCAACAATACTATTAGATGGAATCAAAATGAGTGTTAATCAATCTGAAAAATCGGTGAATAAGGGCCAAGTTTTACCCTATAAAAATCCTTCTTTGTCTGTTGATGAAAGAACTAAGGATCTTTTAAACAGGATGACGCTTGAGGAAAAAGTTGCTCAAATGTTATGCATTTGGGGTCAAAAGAAAACTATGATTATGGATGAAGAGGGAAATCTTAAACTCGAAAATATGGAAATTCATCTGCCAAATGGAATTGGTCAGATTGGAAGAATTAGCGATACTGCTGGCGGCCAGGGTGCGCGCGATATGGCTATTCTCTCAAACAATCTTCAAAAATTCTTTGTTGAAAAAACAAGGTTGGGAATTCCTGCAATTTTTCATGAAGAATGTTTACATGGTTTGGCTGGAAAAGAAGCTACAAGTTATCCCCAGCCGATTGGTCTTGCTGCAACATTTAATCCTGAACTTATTGAAGAAATTTATTCGACGATTGCTGAAGATACAAGACGCCGAGGAAGTCACCAGGCCTTAACTCCTGTTGTTGATGTTGCTCGCGAACCTAGATGGGGAAGAGTTGAAGAGACTTTTGGTGAGGATCCGTACCTTGTATCTCAAATGGGTGTTGCTGCTGTTAGAGGATTTCAGGGGGATGCAACTTTTAAAGATAAAAAACATGTTATCGCAACACTAAAACATTTTGTAGCACATGGTCAGCCTGAATCAGGTACAAACTGTGGACCGGTAAATGTTTCTGAGAGATTATTGAGAGATACTTTTTTGTTTCCATTTAAAGAAGTAATCAAAAAGGCAAATGCTTTGAGTGTTATGGCTTCTTATAATGAAATTGATGGCGTTTCTTCGCATGCAAATAAATGGTTATTGAGAAAAGTATTAAGAGAAGAATGGGGATTTCAGGGATTTGTTGTATCTGATTATTATGCAGTTACCGAATTAAATATTCGTGAAGAAGCAATCAGCCATTGTATGGCAAAAGATAAAAGTGAAGCCGCAAAACTTGCTGTTGAAGCCGGCGTTAATATTGAATTACCGGATCCTGACTGCTATCCAAATTTAGTTCAACTTGTACAGGATGGAAGTGTTAAAGAAGAACTAATTGATGAATTAGTATCTGCTTTGCTCAAATATAAATTTGTGATTGGCCTGTTTGATGATCCTTATGTAAATCCGGACGATTATAATGCAGAAGAGAAACTTGAAAAAGATCGTGAGCTTTCTCTCAAATCTGCTCAGCAAGTTATTACATTATTAAGAAATGAAAACGATCTGCTGCCTCTTGATCCTAACAAGAAAGAAACTCTTGCTGTTATTGGACCAAATGCCGATAGGTTTTTGCTAGGCGGTTATAGCGGTAAACCAAAATATTTTAAAACTGTTCTTGAAGGCATAAAAGACAAAGTTGGTAATTCAAAAGAAGTTCTTTATAGTGAAGGATGTAAACTTACAATCGGCGGCTCATGGGAAGAAGATGCTGTAGTTATTGCCGATCCTGAAGAAAATAAAAAATTGATTTCTGAAGCTGTTGAGGTTGCAAAGAAATCTGATAAAATAATTCTTGTAATCGGAGACAATGAGCAGACATCGAGAGAAGCTTGGAATAATTCCCATATGGGAGACAGAGCAAATCTTGAATTATTTGGTCAGCAGAATGATTTAGTAAAATCAATTGTTGAATTAGGTAAACCGGTTGTTGTTGTTTTATTCAGCGGTAGACCAATTTCAATTAACTATATAAGTAATGCGCCAACATCTGTTTTAGAATGCTGGTATCTGGGACAAGAATCCGGAACTGCTGTTGCTCAAGCAATTTTTGGTGATATTAATCCGGGTGGAAAATTACCGATTTCAATTCCAAGATCAGGTGGTCATGTTCCATGTTATTATAATTATAAGCCATCCGCACGTCGCGGTTATCTTGGCGAAGAAGTTTCGGCTTTATATCCATTTGGTTTTGGTCTAAGCTACACTTCTTTTACTATCAGCAATCCAGTGTTAAATAAAACAACTATTAAAAAGGATGAATCAGTAATTGTAAAAGTAAATGTTACAAATACTGGTAAAGTTGCCGGAGATGAAGTTGTTCAATTATATATTAGAGATGTATTCAGTTCTGTTACTCGTCCGGTTAAGGAATTAAAAGGATTCAAGAGAATTAGCCTAAAACCGGGTGAAACTAAAGAAGTTGAATTCAGCATTACTCCGGATCATTTATCTTTTACCAATATTGATATGGAATTTACTGTTGAACCAGGTGATTTCGAAATTATGGTTGGCAATTCATCTTTGAATGATAATTTAACAAAGACTGTTTTAACAGTTTTATAAAAAGATTTATAAATCTTTGATTTATGATTCACCCGAAATTTTCATTGTAGTTGATTTTTAAATTTACGATGTTGTTGAAGCAATCTTTTATGTAGCATTTGAGAAAAGAAATATTCAGTTTTATGTAATGCCATTTTTGTATTAAAGTAATTGCAGTTAGTTTGTTCATTATTGATGAACATAGTTATAGAAGCATCACTTATTAAATACAACACAAAAGGAGCTAAAACTAAAAATGATTTCTGAAAAACTTGCAGTAAAAGAAAAAGTTGGTTATGCATTCGGCGATATGGCCGCAAATTTTATTTTCCAGACCATGGTTATGTTTCAATTGTCGTTTTATACCGATACTTTTGGTATATCCGCTATTGCAGCAGGAACGCTTTTAGTTGTTGTCAGATTTTGGGATGCAATCTTCGACCCAATAATGGGTGTTGTTGCCGATAAAACTAAAACGAAATGGGGAAAATTTCGCCCATGGATTTTATGGACGGCTGTTCCATTCGGCATCATGGGTTTTCTAACTTTTATGACTCCAAATTTTTCTCCCTCCGGCAAATTGATTTACGCATATGTTACCTATATTGTTTTGATGATGGTTTACTCGGCAAATAATTTACCTTATTCTGCATTAAGCGGTGTTATAACTGGGGATTTGGGTGAACGTACAAGTTTATCTTCATATCGATTTGTTGGTGCAATGGCAGCTCAAATGGTAATTCAGGGATTAGCTTTGCCAATGGTTCAATATTTTGGAAATGGAAATAATTCTATTGGCTATCAATATACAATGGGAATTTTTTCTGCTTTAGCTATTGTTCTATTCTTCATTACCTTTGCAACAACAAAAGAAAGAATTCAACCCGCTCCAAATCAGAAAGCAACAATTAAGGAACATTTTTCTGACTTGTTAAAAAATGGTCCGTGGGTTGCAATGTTTGTTTTAACAATAATTTTATTTATCACGCTTTCAATGCGCGGAAGTGTTGTTATCTATTATTTTAAATATTATGTTGGAAACGAAAGTTACTTCAGCTTATTCAATGTTTTAGGAACTATTGCAACAATTATTGGCATCTTCTTCTCGAAAGGACTTGCAATGAAATTTGGAAAGCGCGAAGTTTTTAAATATGGATTATCTGCAACCACGGTGTTTACCGCTTTATTTGTTTTAATACCTCCTACTGCTATTCAATTTATGTTTGTTACCGAAATTTTACGTCAGTTTGCATATGGATTTACTATACCGCTTTTATGGGCAATGATGGCAGATGTTGCTGATTATTCAGAATGGAAAAATAACAGACGTGCAACTGCAATAATATTTTCTGCAATTGTATTTGGTCTTAAAGCAGGTTTAGGTTTTGGCGGAGCTATCACTGGATATGTTCTTTCGCTTTACGGTTATGTTCCAAATGTTGCTCAATCTGCAGCAGCATTAAATGGAATTAAAATGACGATGAGTATTTATCCTGCTGTAACTTTTGGTATTTGTGTAATCTGCTTGTTTTTCTATAAAATAAATAAGCAAATGGAAATCCAAATTACAGATGATTTAGCTGAAAGGAGAAAAGCATTTAAATATGAATAAAATATTATTGGGAATATCTTGAAGAAGAAGAGAGCAATTCTGAAAATATTCCCGATCTTAAAAAATTTTTCTGTTGTAAAAGTTTTTTGAATAGTAGATTTTTTTATGGAAAACTAGTTAGAGGAGACAATTCATGAAAATACTCTTTACAAAAAGAATGTTATTCCTAAGTATTCTGTTATTTATGGCCAGCAGAATGTTTGGACAGGTAACACTTCAGGGTATTGTTGCAGATTCATTAACGCAGGAACCATTAATTGGGGCAAGTGTTTTTTTAGTTGGCACTTCATTTGGCGATGCGACAAACATCGATGGTGAATACAAAATCCGCAATATTCCCGATGGAACTTATACTCTCAGAGTTTCTTACATCGGTTATGAAACTAAATTTATGAAATTACCTTTGAAAGGGAATAGAGCAATTGATCTTTTTGTTCAGTTGTCTGCAACCAGAATTGAAGGTAAAACAATTGTGGTTACTGCTCAAGCTCAGGGTCAGGTTGCTGCTATTCAACAGCAGTTATCATCAGATAAAATTGTTAACGTTGTTTCCGAACAGCGCATTCAGCAGTTACCCGATTTTAATGCTGCGCAGGCAATCAGTCGTTTGCCCGGTATTTCAACAACACAAAGTTCAGGTGAAGCAAACAAAGTTGTAATCAGAGGTCTTGCACCACAATATAATGCTGTTACTGTTGGCGGTACTGCAATGGCTGCATCTGGTAGTAGCGACCGAAGCGTTGACTTAACCATGGTTACACCTTATATGATTAAATCAATTGAAGTATTTAAATCACTTCTTCCCGATATGGATGCAAATGCTGTTGGTGGTGTTGTTAACATGAATTTAAGAGAAGCACCAACTGGATTAAAAAGTGATTTTATGTGGCAGTCAGGTTATACTGCAAAAACTAGTAATTATGGTAACTACCGTGGTATTGCAAGTATAAGTAATAGATTTTTTGATGATGCTGTTGGTATTTATGCTTTAGGCAATATTGAAAAATATGATAGAGATGCTGATAACATGAATGCAGGTTATGATGTTGCCAGCAGTCAGCCCGGACAAACTTTCAACCCTGTACGTGTTAATCAAATTACTCTTAGCCGTCATCAGGAA
The DNA here is from genome assembly GCA_027347805.1 of Ignavibacteria bacterium. Lineage (GTDB taxonomy): Bacteria > Bacteroidota > Ignavibacteria > Ignavibacteriales > Melioribacteraceae > Stygiobacter. The sequence goes on from DAIEQP010000029.1 coordinate 6,827, forward strand.
GTAAGAAAACGTTATGGCGCAAATTTAGTTCTTGATTATAAGTTTGATACAGGTGTTATCAGATTTATAAATATGTTTAGCGAATTGGTTTCTAAGTACACAGATAACAATGAGCAGTTTCATTTTATAAATAATCAAATCGTTTTTACAAACAACTCTGGTGAAAATACAAATTCATCGGGTGTTCATTCTCTGGAATTCAATAACGATTTTGGTTTTATGACAATGGAGTTGAAATTCTCCGGTACATATGCGAAGTCAAGCAACCCATGGTCTCCATCTTTTGTATTCCAGCAAACAGGTTCAGTATCAAGTGGTCTGCCTCCGGTAAACACACCTCCTGAAAACGTAGTTAGCAATGTTAAATATAATGGAGGAGATTTAACTTATCTGACCAGCGTTACACTAAACAGTTCTGTTTTTAAAGAAAATAATAACACGTTAAAAGGTGATTTTAAAATTCCGATTGCCTTTGGTGACAACATTAGCGGCTATTTTAAATTTGGTGGAATGTATGTAACCCGTACAAATTCTAATGATCAGGATAACCCAAATTTTGATCCTAGAGCTGTAGGTGTTACTACAGGAACACCGGATATTAACCATCTTATTATGGATGGAATTACATCAAGATACGGACTAAGAATCAATCCTTCAGTAGGAAGATTTTATTCAAGTAACTTTACATCAACAGATAGTAAATTGTACGACACATTTTTGGATGATAAATTTGGAAAAGTATTCTGGGCAGCTGATCAGACTATATTATTTGATTTAGTGAACTATGTTAGCAGTACTGCTGCATTCAATGCAATTAATGCTCCTGCTGCTGCACCTGGTGGTTGGTTTGCAACTCAATTCCAAACTTTACCAAATGATTACGATTACAATGAAAAATATGGTGCTGGTTATTTGATGGGTCAATTAAACTTTGGCCAGGAATTAAATATAGTTGGTGGTGTTAGATGGGAAAATGTTGAGTCAGCTTATCATGCATACAATCTTCTTGAACAAAGAGATGCTGGTTCGCAAAAAGCATCTGTAAAAGAAGAGACTGTTCATCCATCAAATCATTTTGTTTTACCGATGGTTCAATTTAAGTTTACTCCGTTTTCTTGGGCAGATCTAAGATATTCTTTTACTCAAACTTTAGCACGCCCCGATTATCGTCTTTTGACACCTCATTACACAATGGGTTATTCTCGTAACTTTGTATCTGCCGGTAACCCAAATTTGAAACCAGCACAATCGTTTAATCATGATTTAATGCTTACTGTGCACAGTAATGAATTGGGTTTACTTTCTGTAGGCTTTTTCTATAAAGAATGGAAAAACTATGCATATTCTACATCCTATCAGTTACGCGCAGGTAAATATACTCTTCCTGGAAGAGATTCTATAAATACATATAATACACTTGGTGCACCGCCAATTGATGGAGCCCAATTAAATACTTCTATCAACAGCCCATTCTTAGCATATGTAAGAGGACTTGAATTTGATTTTCAAACACGTTTCTGGTATTTGCCATTTCCTCTGAATGGTTTGTTGCTTGGTGTTAATTATACTCACATTAATTCTTCTACAAGATATTCATTATATGTTCCCGATAGAATTGGTGGTACAAGAGTCAATCCAACATACGTTATTGTGGATAGCTCAAGAGCCGGTCGTCTATTGTTCCAACCTAATGATATCGCAAATGTGTTTATAGGTTATGATTATGAAGGGTTCTCATTGAAATTATCATTTGTTTACCAGGGTAATTCTGTTAGTTTTATTGGTGGTTATCCGGAAGCTGATGGTTTTACTGATGATTATTTCCGTACTGATATTTCTGTAAGACAACTATTACCTTGGTATGGTGCACAGATATTTCTTGATGTGAATAATCTGAACAATAGACAAAACGTTTCAAGGCAGACTACAATTAATGGATTTACAAATCAGCAGAATTATGGATTAACTGCTAACCTTGGCGTAAGGTTAAACTTAAGTATGTAATCAGCGGTGAAACAAATTTTTCAGAATTTGTTTCACCTGATAAATAAAATTCATCATCAAAAGAAGGAGACTAAAATGAGAAAAGTATTAACTATAGCCATTGCGATGGCATTATTAATACCGGCTTTATCATTCGCTCAAACTGTGGTTAAGGTTCCAAGCGATGCTTTTGGAGGAAATGGCGGGAACCTTAATAATGCTGTTGCTGCTGCAGTTACCGCAGGTACCCTTTCAAATACTGTATTTGAATTGGAACCAGCTGGTTATTATATAATAACAGGTACTATTGAAGTTCCTGCTGGCAAGAAACTTACAATTACAGCTCCAGAACCAGGAAATACTGCTGCTACAGCTTTACCTCAACTTTTATGGACTTCAGCAGCTGGTGTTTCTACTGCAAATTTTATAACTGCTTTTGGAGATCTTTCATTAAAGAACATTTGGTTTTTTTATGCTAATGTTCTTGGTGATCAAAGAGGTTCACCAATTAAGCTTGCTGATGATCCGGGAAAAACAAAGAAAGCAGATTTTGAAGGATGCTTATTCGAATATTCAAATGTTGGTAATGAAGGTGCAGCTATTGGTGTAACTTGTGCATCAGTTGATATTACTGTTAAAAACTGTTATTTCCGAAATAATGTTGATGCTCACTTTAGATATTATGGTAGAGCAGTTGCATTCCCATACAGCACTACTGGCTGGGGAATAAAATCAATTTTATTCGAAAACTGTACCTTTGCAAATATGGGTTATGTTTATATGCAGGAAGCTGCTGAGTATGGATTGGATGTTCGTTTTAACCACTGTACTTTTCTTAATGTAGTTATGTATGCATTGGAATCAGGTTGGTGGAAAACAATGGCTACAACAAACTGCCTTTTTGTGAATACATTCATGTTTGGTGACATTCCTGCTGTTACAGGTAAAGCAGATCAGAATGGTGGTACAATTAGAATCGATAGTGTTAAGAACTTTGGATTTGTTCCTCCATTTACAGAAGCTGACAGAAAAATTTATTTCGGTTACAACAGCTATGCAATAACAGCATGGTTAAAGGACTGGATGCAAAATTCTCCATATTCTCTGAATATGAAAAAGACAAGACAGAATGATCAAGTACCGATTCCTCAACCTATGTTAAGCAAAGCAACACTGCGTTTCTTCGATACTGTTGATGTAGCAACAAAGAAAAAAGTATTCCCATTAATGACTAGGGAAAATAATATTGATGGTGTTGAGCCAGGTTTTGTTCTTGAACCGACAAATTTAGATTCCCTAAAATTATTTTTGAATAAGAAATGGAGCGATAATACAGATGCTAATTGGGCTTGGAAAATAAAGGAAAACGCTCTTATTGTTAAATGGCCTAATGAAGAAAACCTTTCTTATTCTAATGCAACTTTAAAGGCTGCTGGTATGAGTAAATTCCCTCTTGGAGATTTATATCACTGGTATCCTACACAATACACTGCATGGAAAGCACAATTAGCTACCGAAAATAAGTTTATTCAGGACCGTTTGGATAAAGGTATTCCAGTAGTTGGAATTGCAAAAGATGATAATTCAATTCCATCAGAATTTTCTTTGAGCCAGAATTATCCGAATCCATTTAACCCAACAACAACAATCAAATTTTCTGTTCCTGTTACTGGTCATATAACTCTAAAAGTATATGATATGCTAGGTCAGTTGGTTGCAACATTGTCGGATGGAATACATCAGGCTGGTAATTATAATGCTTCATTTGATGGCTCAAATTTAGCAAGTGGTATTTATGTTTATCGTTTACAATCTGAAAGCGTTACAATTTCAAAGAAATTTGTTTTGATGAAGTAAGATTAAAATTGAACCGGTTATTTTTTCAAAATAACCGGTTCACAAAAAAACATTTTTCAGTTTGCATCTGAAAAAAAAAATATTAATTTAATTGTGATTATATATGGATTTAAGCGAAAATCGTCTTAAAAATTATTTTCAGTCTTACCATGAAAATTATTTAATCCATGATAAATTCATTTAATCTGCATGCAAAGTTTATATCTAATATTTCTACAAAAAAAAGGAGAAAAAACATGCTGAAAAAATTTCAATTGCTTTTTTTATTCCTATTGCTTTCCTCTGTTGGTTTATATGCTCAACAAATAATGCTAACAGACGAATTCGATAATGGAGATGGTAAGTGGACCAGTGGTTGGATTGATGCTGGTAGTACAACAGTTACTACATCAATCGATAATACTGGAAAACTTTCCGGTGCTAATTCTTATAAACTTGTAATTACAAAAGGCAG
>DAIEQP010000030.1 GCA_027347805.1 Ignavibacteria bacterium
AATACTGAAAAGTAAAAATGTTGATATGGAAGGCGGTGAAAGCAAGGGCAAATTAATTGATCTTTTGTTCGAGGCAACAATTCAGCCTTCTCTTATTCAACCAACATATGTTATTGATTACCCAGTCGAACTTTCTCCTCTTGCAAAGAAACATAGAACAAGAGAAGGACTTGTTGAAAGATTTGAAGGATTTGTTCTTGGCAGAGAAATTTGCAACGCATTTAGTGAGTTGAATGATCCGATTGATCAAAAAAATAGATTTGAAGACCAGGCAAAAATGAGAGAAGAAGGAGATGATGAAGCACATCAAATAGATGAAGACTTTGTACGTGCTCTTGAATTCGGTATGCCTCCAACAGCAGGATTAGGAATTGGAATCGATAGATTAGTCATGTTATTAACTAATCAATCATCAATTCGTGATGTATTATTATTTCCACAAATGCGGCCACAAAAATAATGCTGAAAAAGTTCATTAAAATATTACCCATTGCCATACTTGCTTTGATTCTTGGAGTATACTTTGGTTTAAGATTATCCAGATATATTTCAATAAACGAAGAGCAAAGGCAGGCAAGAAAAATTTCCGAGATATTGAATTATACTTCAGATTTTTATGTAGATTCAGTTAAAGCGGATAAACTTGCAGAAGATGCAATTAATGGTATGTTCAGTAACCTTGATCCTCACACTACTTATATTAATTCGACAGAACAAAAAGCTTCTGAAGAAGAATTTAGAGGAAACTTTGAAGGTATTGGGGTTGAATTCCAAATTGTAAATGATACAATCACTGTTGTTTCTCCAATTACAAATGGACCAAGCGAATCAGTTGGTATTATATCCGGAGATAGAATTGTAAAAATTGATGGCAAAAATTGCATCGGATTAAAAAACGATCAGGTTATAAAAAAATTGAGGGGAGCTAAAGGAACAAGTGTTGTCCTAACAATTTATCGCCCTTCAAATAAAAATATTTCTGATTATAGAGTCGTGCGTGACAGAATTAATCTTTATTCAGTTGATGTATCGTTAATGATTGATGATAAAACTGGATATATCAACTTGACCAGATTTGCTGAAACTACTACTGATGAAATGATTGATGCTCTGAAAAAACTTACTTCGCAGGGCATGAAACAACTTGTTCTGGATTTAAGAAATAACCCGGGCGGTTATCTTACGCAGGCTGCATCTGTTGCGGATTTATTTTTAGACAATAACAAAATGATTGTTTATACAAAAGCTAGAGTGAAAAATTTCAACGAAGAATATCATGCTGAAAAAACATATCCTTTTGAAAAATTGCCTATCATTGTTCTTGTTAATGCCGGTACGGCCTCTGCAGCAGAGATTGTAAGCGGAGCAATCCAGGATTGGGATAGAGGCCTGATTGTTGGTGAAACAACTTTTGGCAAGGGATTGGTACAGCGTGGAATTCAATTATCAGATGGTTCTGCTGTTCGAATTACAATTGCAAGATATTTTACACCAAGCGGAAGAGGTATTCAACGTAATTTTAAAGACAAGAAAAGTTATTATGAAGAAATTATGAATCGCCAGGAGATTGATGGAAACAATATGGATCATTCTACTGAAAAAGATTCAACCAAACCAAAATTCAAAACGATGGGTGGAAGAGTAGTTTATGGCGGCGGTGGTATTGCACCCGACTATTTTGTTGAATTGCAGAAATCCTCTGATTATTCTTTTGAACTCAGAAAAAATAATGTGTATTACCAGTTTGTAAGAGATTTTCTCGATAGAAACGGAAAACAAATTAGATCTAAATATTCCGGCAATTTATTGAGTTTTGAAAAAGAATTTTCATTTACTGATTCTCAGCTCAATGAATTCACTAAGTTTGCTTCAAAACTAAAAACAAAATATGATGCAAATGGATTTGAAAAGGATAAAGAATTAATTCGTTACCGTCTCAAGGCATTTGTAGCTAGAGATCTTTTTAAAAATGATGGATGGTATCTAACACTTTTGAAAACAGACAGACAATTCAATAAAGGAATTAGCCTTATCAAAGAAACAGTTAGAATGACTGAATCGGAAAAGAAATGACATTTATAGAAAAAATAAGATGTGCAAATGAATTTGATAAGGAGATGAAATTTTTTCCCTATAGAAATAATTTTCCACAAATTGATTCAACTGTCTTTTGCGCATCCGGTTCAAAAATAATTGGAGATGTTATTATAGGAGAATATTCGTCAGTGTGGTACAATACTGTAGTACGCGGCGATGTCAATTATATAAGAATTGGAAAGTCAAGCAATATCCAGGATTGCTCTATGCTTCATGTGACAAATGAAAAATTTCCTTTGTTTATTGGTGATGGTGTTACTATTGGACACAGTGTTACGCTTCATGGATGTATTATAAAAGATTTTTCTTTAATTGGAATGAATGCAACAGTTTTGGATGGAGCAGTTATTGAAAATAATTCAATGGTTGCAGCAGGCGCTGTTATAAGACCCGGCTTTATTGTTCCATCTGGTAAATTGGCAGCAGGTATTCCAGCAAAAATAATTCGTGATCTAAATGAAGATGAAATGAAAGAGTTTGAAAATTCTGCTAAGCGATATATGAATTATACTGAGATTACAGTTGATTCAATTATAGATTTTAAGAAAGCAAAAGGAATTTTATGAAAAATGTGAAATTATTTACAGAGAAAGGAATTAGAATTGAGAAGAAAGTTGTTGATAATTTAATCGAGAAACTAAAAAAGGAATTGGAATTTTCGATTGAATCCTTGGAGTTGAATTTTATAGGAGCCGATACGATTTTAGATATAAATAAAAATCATTTAGACCATAATAATACAACCGACATAATTACATTTAATTATTCCGGAGAAAATGATAGTTTTGACGCCGAAATTTTTATTTCTGTACCTGATGCTTACGAAAATTCTAAAAAGTATGGTGTTACAATCGATAATGAACTAGGAAGATTAATAATTCACGGAATATTGCATTTGTTGGGTTATGATGATACAATTGCATCAAAGAAAAAAAAGATGAAGGCTGTTGAAAATGAACTTGTCGAGAAATATTATAAATTCACAAAAGGATTGCTGAAAAAATGACTTCTAAACTCGTTGATGTATTAGCGAAAATACTTGAAGGACTTAGCAATAATACTTCGATAGAAGAAATCAGCAAGAACCTAATTAAGAATAAACAGTATGATGATAAGCTGTTGAGTGCTGCATTTTCACTTGTTTATGATAAGATTTTGCTAAAAAAGAATCTGAAAGAACTATCTTTAACAGTTAAACCAAAAAGTGCCAGAATTCTATCCGAAGAGGAAAAAGATTTTCTTGGACTTGATAATTATAACTATCTCCTGCATCTGATGAATGTTGGCTTAATCGATTCCTCTAATCTTGAAGCAATACTAAGTCAGATTGCATTATTTCCAGATATGAAAGTGACTCGTAAAGAGATTAACTGGATTATTCTTCTTGCTTTAGTAGATTATGATAGTGAGCTGCTGCCTGGTAGCAGATCCTTAATCTATTCTTCCGATACAGTCAATTAAAAGGGTAATTAATGGGCAAAGATCTTATTCTTGTTGAATCGCCTTCAAAAGCTAAAACAATTAATAAATATGTTGGTAAAAACTATATTGTTGAAGCAACAGTTGGTCACATAAAAAATCTTCCTAAAACCAAGCTGGGGATTGATATTGAAAATGGTTTTACGCCATCTCTTTTAAATATTCGAGGCAAAGGGGATGTTATAAAAAAAATAAAATCGCTTGCATCAAAAAGTGAAAAAATTTATGTAGCAACCGATCCTGACCGTGAAGGAGAAGCAATAGCTCAGGATGTTGTTGATGTTCTTGATCCCAAACACCACCCTAAAATTGAAAGAGTTCTTTTTAACGAGATTACAAAAAAAGCAGTTAATGAAGCTTTGACTAAGCCTTTAAAGATTGATTATCACTTGGTTATTTCCCAGCGTGCAAGACGTGTGATGGACCGTATAATTGGCTATAAAGTAAGTCCTTTTTTATGGCGTGCTGTATTGGATTCAAATGGAAGTTCTTTATCTGCTGGCCGAGTTCAATCTGTTGCTCTGCGTTTGGTTTGTGAAAGAGAAGAGGAGATTGAAAAGTTTATTCCAACCGAATACTGGTCATTAGTAGCAGTTTTTAAAACTGAAAAAGAGGAAGAATTTGTTGCCAAATTATATGAAGTGAATGGTAAACAAATTAAACTTCCTCCTAAACCTAAAATGACCGATGAGGAATGGGAAGAATTCTTTAAAACAAATTTTGCTATTTCAAAAGAGGATATTGCTAAGAAAATTTATGATGAATTAATCAATAAAAATAATTATGTAATTAGCGATATATCTAAAAAAGAAAGTAAGAAAAATCCATATGCACCATTTATTACAAGTACTCTACAGGTAGAGGCTTCAAGAAAACTGAGACTTAGACCACGCAGAACTATGATGCTCGCACAGCAGTTATACGAAGGAATTGATTTAGGAAGTGAAGGAACAACAGGTCTCATTACATATATGAGAACCGATTCTACCAGACTAAGCGCAGAAATTGTTTCAGAAGCAAGAAACTATATTACAGAAAGATATGGTGAGCAGTATTTACCAGAGAAGGTAAAAAGCTATGAACAAAAAAATAAAAAAAATGTTCAGGATGCTCATGAAGCAATCCGTCCTACATCGTTAAAATATACTCCTGAGTTTGTAAAAGAATACCTAGATGACTACCAATTTAAATTGTACGACTTGATTTGGAAAAGATTTGTTGCATCACAAATGGAATCTGCAAGACTCGAAACAACTTCTGTAAATGTATCATCTGATATCTATACATTTAGAAGTTCAGGCACTACATTATTGTTTGATGGTTTTCTAGCACTTTATGATGAAACCACCGAAGATAATTCGGAAAAATCTGATGGGACAGGTAATATCCCAGCAGGATTAGAAGTTGACCAAAAAATTATATTGAAGGAGCTTACACCTAATCAGCATTTTACGAAACCACCTGCAAGATTTACTGAAAGTACGCTAATTAAAGAACTTGAAAGTAATGGAATCGGCAGACCGAGTACTTATGCAATGATTATGGGAACAATTGTCGACCGAAGATATGTTGAACAGGTTGACAGGAAATTAATTCCTACAAATCTCGGGAAGAAAGTGAATGGAGTTTTGATCAAGAACTTTCCAGATATCATAAATGTTAACTTTACTGCGCAAATGGAAGAAGAACTTGATCTTATAGCGAATGGTGAAACTAATTATTTGCAAGTATTAAATGATTTTTATGTGCCATTTAGTAAAGATCTTGCAGAGGTTGAAGCTAATCTTGAAAAAATTATTTGCGAAAAGTGTGGGGGAGAGCTTGATCTTAAAATTGGCAGGTTTGGAAAATATTATGCATGTACAAATTACCCGGAATGCAAAAACATAAAATCATTAAAGGAAGTAGCAGGTGTGAGCAATGAACCGGAATATACCGGTGAAACATGCCCGCAATGCAATTCTAAAACTGTTTACCGTGAAGGTAAGTTTGGCAGGTTTATTGGCTGTGAAAAATATCCAGATTGTAATTTTACAAAAGTTATTACACTTGGAATGAAGTGCCCAAAATGTAATGAAGGTGACGTTATTACTCGAAGAACTAAACGTGGTAAAATATTTTATGGATGTAATCGTTATCCCGACTGCGATTATGCCAGCTGGACAATGCCAAAACCTAGTGAAGAAGAACAGCTTGAAAGTAATTCTTCTGAAGACGAATACTGAAAATAAAATTTGAGATAAATGAAGCAACTTGAATTAAAAACTGTTGCTGAAGATATGATCGCTGAGCTTTCAGGCGTTAATAGAGCATCTATGAATACTGTAGAAGCATACACTCGCGATGTAAATGAATTTATAAAATTTTGTTCTGAAAAAAATGTTAGCGAAATTAATCAGATTACTGAAAGATATATCCGTCAGTTTATTATGTCACTAAGCGCTAATGATTTAGAGAAAACCAGTATTTCAAGAAAGCTCTCTTCGCTTAGAAAAATGTTTGAATACGCACTCCGTAATGAATTGATTCAATCAAACCCAATTGCAAAAATTCCTAATCCTAAAACCAAGAGAAA
>DAIEQP010000032.1 GCA_027347805.1 Ignavibacteria bacterium
GATTCTTTGATGAAATTATCTAACAGCGAAGTTTCTGTAAAAGTTATACACAAAGCCGTTGGTGCAATTGCCGAAGGTGATGTTCTTCTTGCCGCTGCTTCAAAAGCTATTATTATTGGATTCCATGTCCGACCAAATGTTAATGCACGTAAACTTGCAGAAGCAGAAAAAGTTGATATTCGTCTTTATAATATTATTTATGATGCAATTAATGAAGTTAAATCAGCTTTAGAAGGTATGCTCTCACCGGTTGTTAGCGAGGAAGTAGTTGCAACAGTTGAAGTAAGAGATATTTTCAAAGTTCCAAAAATTGGAACTGTTGCTGGATGTTATGTTCAGGATGGAAAACTTGAAAGAAAGAATAGAGTTAGATTGTTCAGAGATGGAATTGCAATTTACGAAGGTGAACTTGTTTCGCTTAAACGCTTTAAAGATGATGTTCGTGAAGTTGAAAAAGGATTTGAGTGTGGTTTAGGCATTGCAAATTATAACGATATTAAGATCGGCGATATAATAGAATCATTTAAAATTGTTGAAACAAAGAAAAAGTTAGCTTAATGCCATCATTCAGATTAGAAAAAGTTTCGCATCAGATAAAAGATGAAATCAGCCTGATTTTACTTCATAAAATGCAGGATCACAGGTTTGGTTTGCTGACTGTTACTAATGTAAAAGTGAGCCCCGACTTGAAACAGGCTAAAATCTATTTATCAGTGTACGATAAAGAATTGCGAGAAGATGCGCTGGAAACAGTGAACGAATTGAAAGGACTTATAAGAACCGAGCTGGCTCATAAAATGAGTTTAAGATTTGTGCCTGAGCTTGTATTCTTTATTGATGACACGCTTGATTATGTTGAGAAGATGGAAAACCTTTTTAAGAAGATACACGAAAATGATAACGAAAAACACGAAGAGTGATTATACACCCAGTTTTGAATCAGGCGAAATTGTTCTTATTGACAAACGCTTGAAAAAATCGTCCTTTGATATTGTGTACAAAGTAAGAAAAGCTACAGGTGTGAAAAAAGTTGGGCATGCTGGAACCCTTGATCCGATGGCTACAGGACTGGTTTTGGTTTGCACGGGAAGAAAGACAAAAGAAATTACGCATCTGCTAAATGTAGAAAAAACTTATACTGGAATTATTTCACTTGGTAAAACAACTCCATCATTCGATCTTGAAACTTTCTATGATTCTGAAAATGGAATAGAAGGAATTACAGAAGAGATGATTCATAAAGTGAGAGATAAATTTTTAGGCGATCAAATTCAAACTCCCCCGATGTTTTCTGCAATAAAGCAGAATGGACAGGCTCTTTATCAGCTTGCAAGAAGAGGATTGGAAGTAGAAAGACAGCCTAAAAATATTTTCATATCGAAATTTGATATCACTAAAATTGAAATGCCAAATGTCCATTTCGAAATTACTTGTTCTAAGGGAACTTATATTCGTGTAATTGCCAGCGATTTTGGAAAAGAATTGGGCTGCGGTGCTTACCTTAGAGAATTGAGAAGGACAAAAGTCGGTGATTATGATGTTGCCGATGCATTGAGTATTGATGAATTCAGAGAAATATACACAAGTAATTTGATTGCGGTTGAATGATAGTTCTTTCAGATAGATCGGAAATAAAGTTAGATAAGAAATCAGTTGTAACTGTTGGCTCATTCGATGGTTTGCATCGGGGCCATTTGAAAATTTTAGAGACAGTAAAAGAAACAGCTTTAAAAAATAATGCTGTGTCTTTTGTTGTAACATTTGATCCGCATCCGAGGTCGGTTCTTTCCCAGAATTCCGAGATAAATATTCTCACTTCACTTCAGGAAAAGAAATTTATTCTGGAAGAGTATGGAATTGATTACCTGATGGTTATACATTTTACTAGAGAATTTTCCCAGCTTACTTCAGATGAATTTATTAAACAATTTGTGATTGCTAAAATGAATGCATGCCACATGGTTATTGGCCACGATCACAAATTTGGGAGAGATAGACTGGGAGATGAAAATAAACTGAATGAAATTGGAAGTGCGCTAGGATTTGGAGTTACCGCTGTTTCTGCTGAATCAATAAACAACGAGACGATTAGCAGCTCAAAAATTAGAAATGCTTTATACGCTGGCGATTTAGTTAAGACAAATTTATTCTTGGGTAGAGATTATTCGATTTGTGGAATTGTTGTTAAAGGCGCTCAGAGAGGTAGAACTTTAGGATTTCCAACAGCAAACGTGCAGGTTGATGATCCTAAAAAGGTGATACCGCAAAATGGTGTTTATGTCGTGCGATGTTTAATTGCGGATGAAATATTCTACGGTGTAATGAATATTGGATATCGGCCGACATTTGAAAATAAACATGAACTTGTTCCTGAAGTAAATATTCTGAGTTTTAATCGTGATATTTACGGCGAAAAAATAAAAGTCGAATTTATTTCCCGTTTAAGGGAAGAGAAAAAATTTGAATCAAGAGAATTACTTATTCATCAAATTGAATTAGATAAAAAAGAAGCAGTTAAAATTGCTTCATCAGAAAAAAAATAAACAACTAATCTATATCCG
>DAIEQP010000044.1 GCA_027347805.1 Ignavibacteria bacterium
TATCTCTTTTTTCTTTTGAAGAAGTTCATTATCACTGATAATATTATTTGCATTTGCTTCCTGAATTTTTCCTCTTTGTTCCATCAGAAACCATAACGGTACTGATATGCCAAACGAAGCTCCATAGAATCGTTCATTTCCATCAATTGATTGTTTGTAATATGCAAGGCTTAAACTTGGCAGGAATGATGACCAGGCTAAACCCTTTTCAATTCCAGCTATTTCACTGCTTAGTTGTGCAATTTTAATTTCAGGGTTCGATTCATCAATTTGTTTTAATAGAGAATCAATACTTACTTTATGATCATGAAACACTAAAGTATCAATTAATTCCAGCGGCGTCTGTTCAGCATTCTTGCCAAGGCCAAGAGAATAAAATAATTCTTCATAGGAACTGCTTAATCCATTTTTTGCAGCTATTAAATTTTTCTTCGCCTCAGACTGCTGAACTTTTGCAGTTAACTTTTCGATATTTGTCCCTTCACCAACATTATATCTTAACTCAGCTTTGGTATAAAAATCCATGGATATTTTAAGATTCTCCTCAGCTGTTTTTAATAACTGCTGCGCTGCGATCGCTTTATAGTAATTCAGCTTTATCTGCTTGATTAAACTTCTTTCTTTTGCTTTTAATTCAAAGAAAGCAATTTTTTCTTCTTTATTAAACCTGTTCCCTCTTAAGAAATAGTTAGTAGGAAATTCTAAAGATTGTCTTACCTCAAAAGTTTTTTCCCCGTATTTATCAAAGCCATTATTGTTCGGAATATATTCATAGGTCAACCCAAGTTCTGGTTGAGGTAAAGAAATACCGCTCCAGTATTTTCCTTTTACAGAATTAATCTTTTCTCGGGCGTTTTTAATTTCAAGATTATTATTCAATCCATACTCAACAGCTTCATTAATGCTCAGTTTTCTAAGAGTATTTTGTCCTTGAATAAATGCTGGGACCAAAAAAAAGAATAAGATTATAATTCTCTTTACAGCATTGCAGGACTTTGCAAAGCTCAACATAATTTCTCCGGTATTTAATTGTAATGAGTAATTCCCTGGTTTTACAAAAGGAAATTTATTCGATAAATAAATTGGCAGGTAAAAAAGTTAAATAAGAAATGTATTAAGTTGTTTATAAATTTCTGAGTCACTTTCATTTATATTTTTATCGCAGACTCTAGAGAGAACAACTTGCACTTTTATAGTGATTAATTCTTCTGGGCATAATGTGTGCAGAGATTTATTTGCAGTCAGTTTATGCGAAACATCATTTGATGTTTTAACATGAGTACTAATGTTTTTTACTATTTCGCAGTAATCATGAGCGTCATGATTGACACCGTCATAATCAAATAGCCCAACTTCCGAATGGAGGAATGAGAAAATAAAGAATCCGAGAAGAGTATATAATAGATTCCTTTTGATTCTATATGTAATTATAGATTTCATGCAAAACAAATTTATAGTTTTTTTTTGATGAAAAAAATTAAATCGAGATGAAACCGATTTATTGATTTCACAAAAATATTATCTAATAAAATTCGTAGATACCTTCTTAATTCGTTCAGGTTCATTTATCGTATTCAGTGATGCATTTTTCATTTTAAGAAGCCAGATAAAATTATTTGTAAGTACTTCCAGGGTCTGCATCCCTTCAAGATCCTGGAGCACTTCACCTGGCAATCGGCCATGAGCAATATTCCAGTAATTACCTGTCGCTAATATCATTTCTGAATAAGTGAGATAATGATTTAGCGAATCAAAAGTTGAAGAGCCTCCCGATCTTCTAACTGCAGTTACTGCAGCGCCAACTTTGTGACGAAACAATCCGCCGTTACTGCCCGAGACATAGAAAGCTCTATCTAAAAATGATTTCATCGTTCCAGCAATACCTGAGAAATAAACCGGAGATCCAATTACAATTCCATCAGCATTTTTCATTGCCTGGATTGAATCATTTACAATGTCTGTTGAAAGTGAACATTTCTCATCTTTTGTTTTAGCACAGGTTCCGCATGCAATGCATCCGCGAATTGTTTTATCTCCAACATGAATAATTTCAAATTCGATTTCATTTTTAGTAAAATGTTCACCTAATGCTTTCAACACATGCGCAGTATTACCTTCTTTTTTGGGACTCCCATTAATTGCGACAACCTTCATTTTATAATCCTTCATATTTTTTTTATCTAGCCGTTAATATAAACAAACTCACTGGAATGAAAGGTTTTAGAGTTAGAGTGTCAATCAGAAAATAAAACATTTTGATTGTCTCTAATTGTTCCGGCTTGATACAAATGATTTATTAAAGAAAAGCAAAAAAACTTACTTTAATTCTGCTTTTATTTTTTTGACAGCATCTTTAGAATAACAACTACACACTCCTTTTTTCATTTCAGGTTTAATGTTAAGCACTTTTATTGCTTTAGCTACAGCAGGACCAGCAACCCCAAGTTCTTTAGCAATTGCACCAGCTGTAAGTAAATTTGTTTTCTCCGATGTCATAACTTCTCCATTTTTTGAGTAGAATTTATAGTAAATGACTATCTGGTTAACTTTTTATAATTACTATAATATTAGCAGTATTATAGTTCTCAATTTGAGTAGGATTCACCACATTATAAAAATCATTTCTTAAATCTGAAATTATCTTTTATAATAAAATGATTTCCTTTATCTAAGCCAACAACATCCAAATAGATTGAATCTTGATTTACAGATAATTTACAGAAGTGAAAAAATCTTGTGACAGGACCATTAAATTTATCATCAAATTTTCTGGTTAGTTTATTTGTATTCAATTTCTGTCTTGGACCGCCGCCGCCGCCGCTAACGATAAAATATTTTCCGGACCGAACAAATTTTTCGTATGAATGGCAATGCCCGCTAAAAAACAATATTCCTTTTTTAGTTTTTTCAAAAGGTTCGACATAATATTTTGCAACGTCCAAATTTGGATTTACAATTTTGCTGTTTGTAAAAGGAGGATGATGTCCCGCCACGATAATTTTTTTTATTCTGTTATCTGTTTCCATTTCATGTAACTTTTCTGCATACCACTTAAGCTGTTCAGCTTTATCGTTTTCATTAAGTTCGTCAAAGTTGCTGTTAAACATAATAATTCCCAATTCATCATAATCCAGACTATACCATTTTCGTCCCTTAATTTGGGGGAATCTTTTATTCCAATTAATTAATAATGTTTCTTCATTTCCAAAATATTCATGATTACCAAAAACTGGAAAAACTGGTATTCCTTTTTCTTTTACAAATTGATAATCTTCATCAAATTCATTCCAAGCAGTATCATTCCCGCCGTCACGGGTTAAATCGCCAAGATGAAGAATAAAATCAGGCTCTTCGCGTGCAATTTCCTTAAACAACAATTTAGTCTTCTCTTTATTATGCTCACTCCAATAATCCCAGTATAAACTTTCCCAAAATCCAATTCTCTGAGTATCACCGATAATTATAAAATTTCTTTTATTTGCAATTACTACAATTTCATCTTTTTCAGAAAACCCGGGGAATATAACCAGCGAAATAAATGAAAATAGAATTAATGCAGATTTCCAGATTAGTTTATTTACCATAAAATTTTACCATGATGCGAATGTATATTTACATTTAACTTCAACAGTACCAAGCAATAATTGTGGAGTAGAAAAAGCAAAATATTTAAATTCACATCCTATACCCAGTTTCTCAGTAAGTTTCATAGAATAACCCAGTCCATACATTTTCACTGAAGTAATTACAGAACTTTCCGATATATCATTAAATGCATTTATTTTGGAGGTAACGAAGGCAGCACCTAACCCAAGAATAGCTTCCAATTTCCAGATCTTCATATTAAAAATCATCATTAAAGGATATGCATTCAGTGAATTTGATCTATTAGTTACTCCAAATTCGGTGTTAATTAGTTCTTCTTTTGAATGAGCAAGATGCAAAAATCCAGTTTCAAAGCCGATTCTTAATAATTTTTCCGGTTCCCACATTATTCTGGATTCTCCTGTAAAACCAATTATATTCATATCATCATCTTCATATACACCAATCGATGAAATTGAACTTCCTGCAAGCAATTCAACTGTTAAATGGTGCTGACTTTCATTCTGAGAATAATTCAGACATGTTACAGCAAAATAAAGCAAGGATAGAAAAACATAGAATTTCTTCAACGCTGAACATCCCCCGTATAATATTCAAATGAAACTAATGATGGATAATTAGTAAGCACTCCATCGAAATATCCTTTATAAATAAAATCGTGGACAATTGACTGGATATCCAAAGTCCAGACAAATACCTTTCTATTTTCGGTATGAACAGAATTTACCTGAGATTTTATAATTCCATCAGTCCAGCGGGGTGCCCATGCAAACGAATTAGTGGTTCGAACAACATTTATATCAAGTTCGCAAATTGACTGCTGTTGAGCATCAGTTGAATTTTTGAGATATTCATCAACAACCTCTGTGCTCGGAAGACCAATCAAAATTTTTAATTCCCTTCCCTGTTTAGTTGCAAGTTCAATGTATTTTTTCTGTATAGGAGAAATTAAAGAAACTGCTTCCGGCAATTTTACATCAAGCCATACAAGTTTCAGATTTGTTTTATTAAGAATAATATCGAGTGCTTCTTCTAGTGCTGGAATTTTTTCATCGTGAATAAGTCTGCCAAATGTTCTTATCTGCTGAAATGAAAAACTCGAAACACTTCCGATAAGGTAGTTTCCCTTTATAAGCCGCTGAGAAAATTCTTCATCATGAAAAAGGATTGGCACTTTATCTTTTGTTAGCTGGATATCAACTTCGACTGCATTTGCACCGTAATATTCTGCCAGCTGTAAAATTTCAAGGCTGTTTTCGGAAGCCTGCAAACCATCTGAATTTCTTCCACCGCCTCTATGAGCAATAGAATAAAATGTGGAATCATCTTTTAGTTTCGCAAGATATTCGATCCTGATAATTCCATCTGTTCCATTTTCTTTTTTGAAATTCCCGCTAATTATAATTTTTGAATTATTATCTTGACCCGAAATAATTTGAGAATAACCTTCATTTTTTTTGATTGACAATTCCGCATTTCCGGAAGTCAGTGCTTCACCAAATCTCCAAAATCCATTAAATAAAATTGTTGAATCTTTTTCGCCAGAAGAAAGGATAAAGTAAGCTGTATTTTTTTCGCAAAAAATTGAAAGATGATTCCTGGTGAATTTTACAACTGCATAGTCACCAAAATATTCATTCCCATCAGTAATCCTATAGACTCCATTTAATTTAGTTGCATAAGCTGAATTAAGAGATTTAGTATTTTCAATTTGTCCAGCTAAATCAATTGGTTCTGTAATATTTCTAATATCATTACA
>DAIEQP010000061.1 GCA_027347805.1 Ignavibacteria bacterium
GGACGTGACGCACAATAAATAACCGCATCGGCAACATCATCACCAGTCAATGGTGTCAAGCCTTTATAAATATTTTTTGCTTTTTGAACATCACCGCCCATTCTAATTACACTGAAATTTGTTTCTACTAATCCGGCATCAATTGTACTTACCAGAATATTTTTATCTATAATATCCATTCTAAGTGATCTTGTTATTGCATCAACCGCATGTTTTGTTGCGCAATAAATCGCGCCTTTAGGATATGCTTCGTGCCCGGCAATGGATCCTATATTAATAATATGCCCGAATTTTCTTTCAATCATTCCAGGAAGAATGGCGTAAGTAACAAATAATAACCCTTTAACATTTGTATCAATCATTTCATCCCATGTAGAAGGATCATCCTCGTAAAATTTGTTCATCCCTTTCGCGAGACCAGCATTGTTTACAAGAATATCGATTGATTTCCATTCTTCCGGTAATGCATTTATCTGCTGATCAACTTCCTCTTTTGAGCGAACATCAAGTTTAAAGGTAAAAACCTTAACGCCGCAATTCTTTCTTATATCTTCAGCAATTTCTTCAATCACATTTAAGCGGCGAGCACTTATAATTAAATTGGCACCCTGTTTTGCAAAAGCATAGGCACAAGATCTCCCAATTCCTGATGAAGCACCTGTTATAAAGATAATTTTCCCTTTTAGCGAATTCATAATTCCTCAATTTTTTGATAAGAAAAATCTAAATCTAGGTTATTAAATTCCACAATAGATTGATAAAAAAAAAATAGACGATAAAACATTAACACCGAAAGAATCTCTGACATCTGAGTCTTAAATCGGAAAAATAAATTCGAATTGGAAATAGAAATATTCTTAATTTGCTTTTACAGAATCATAATTTTTTTTTGATGACAGACATCTCAACCACTTTAGATACAACAATAAAAAGAACCTCAGCAGAAACTGTTTGTTACCATTGCGGTGATAAATGCCCTGATGATACAATTAAGCTGAACGAAAAAATTTTTTGCTGCAACGGCTGCAAGACTGTCTTCGAATTGCTAAACGAAAATGATTTATGTAATTATTACTCAATTGAAAACAATCCGGGGAATTCACGCAAATATTATACAGTAAAAAATTATGAATTCCTTGATGATAAAGATCTGATTAAACGGCTAATAGATTTTACAAATGAAACGAAAACCAATCTTACTTTTGAAATTCCCCAGATGCATTGCAGTTCTTGCATTTGGATACTTGAAAACCTCCACAAACTTGATCAGGGAATAATTTCGTCACGGGTAAATTTTCTGCAGAAAAAGCTTTTCATTTCTTTTTTAAATAAAGAAACTTCTCTACGCAAAATCGTGGAATTGCTTGATTCTATTGGATATGAACCACTTTTAAATCTCGATGAAAAAAAGGAAACAGTTTCAAAAAGCGAGTATAAAAATCTCTATTACAAAATTGGCATAGCAGGTTTCTGCTTTGGCAACATCATGCTTTTAAGTTTTCCGGAATATCTTTCTATAAATGTTGCAGAGCATCAGGAACTGAAAAAAATCTTCGCATATTTAAATATTGTTTTATCTCTACCGGTATTTTTATTTAGTTCCAGCGATTACTTTATTTCGGCTTGGAAAGGTCTTCGCAAGAAAATTATAAATATAGATGTACCTCTTGCTCTTGGAATCCTTGTTTTATTTCTTCGAAGTATTATTGATATTATATTTCTCAGCGGTCCCGGTTTCCTAGATTCACTTTCAGGACTAATTTTCTTTTTACTTATTGGAAAAATATTCCAGAATAAAACATACGAGACGTTAAACTTCGAGAGAAATTATAAATCTTACTTCCCTATTTCTGTTACAATCAAAAAAAACAACTCTGAAAAAACTATTCCTGTAGAGAAACTATCTGTAGGTGATAGAATAATTATCCGAAATAGTGAATTGATCCCAGCCGATTCAATACTTATTAAAGGCACTGGAAACATTGATTACGGATTTGTAACCGGTGAAGCTGTTCCGGTTATGATTAAGAACGGTGAAATGATTTTTGCAGGAGGCAAACAGATCGGCGGTGCAATTGAACTTGAAACAATTAAAGAAGTGTCACAAAGTTATTTAACACAGCTTTGGAACAGTAAAATTTTTAGAAAAAACAAAAACCTTGAATCAAGAATTACATCTTTCTCAAATACTATCAGCAAATATTTTACTATCGGAGTAATATCACTAGCCGCATTTGCATGGTTTATCTGGTCAGCCAACCCGCTATTGGCATTCAATGCATCTACTGCAGTATTAATTGTAGCATGCCCCTGTGCTTTGGCACTTTCAACACCATTTACACTCGGAAATACTTTGAGGATATTTGGGAAAAATAAATTCTATTTAAAAAACACACATGTGATAGAAGAACTTGCTGCAATTGATTCAATTGTATTTGATAAAACCGGGACTATCACTGAAAATAATTCTGCGAATGTTAATTATTCCGGGAAAGAATTAACAGATGCAGAAAAAAGCATTATCAAAAGCGTAGTAAGAAACTCCCTGCATCCACTAAGCGTTGCAATTTCCAATTCAATTATAACCGGGCACTTAAATAATCCTGATCACTTCGAAGAACTACCCGGCAAAGGAATTAAAGCAATAGCAGATGGAATTGAAATTAAATTGGGTTCTAAAAGTTTTGTTACAAGCTCTGAAGTAATTGAAGAAGAATCTCAGTCTGCCAGGGTTTGGGTTTCGTTCGACAATCAAATTATAGGCGTGTTCGAAATTACAAACAATTACAGGAAGGGTTTGCAGGATCTTATCTCAAGTGTTGAAAATAGTTACGAGATTGCTCTTCTTTCTGGTGATAATGAATCTGAAAAAGAGAACCTGAGAAAATTCTTTGGCGATGATAAAGAATTACACTTTAAACAGTCTCCCCACGACAAACTGAGATATGTTGAAAAACTTCAGGAGAATGGCAAAAAAGTTTTAATGGTTGGTGACGGATTAAATGACGCTGGGGCATTAAAACAAAGTGATGTTGGAATTTCAATTTCGGACGATACAAATAATTTCTCCCCTGCTTGCGATGGAATTTTGGACTCAAAATCATTCAGCAGATTAAAAGTTTTTATTGCTTTTTCCAAAACAAGTAAGAAAATTATAGTTGCAAGTTTCGTACTTTCTTTTATTTATAATATTATCGGACTTAGTTTTGCATTTAAAGGAACTCTTTCACCTTTAATAGCGGCTATCCTGATGCCGATAAGTTCTATTTCAGCTGTTGTGTTTACTTCTCTATCAACAAACATTGCAGCAAAAAAGAGAGGATTGCTTTAATGCAAGTAGTTATCATTTTAGTAGCGGCAAGTATTTTAGTTGCATTTGGATTTTTAATGGCTTACTTGTGGGCCGTTAAATCCGGGCAGTACGATGACAAATACACGCCATCAATTAGAATTTTATTTGATGATCATAAAAAAGAGCAAAGTGCAAACGGAAAGCAAGAATCCCAAAAATAATTGCTTGATATTTGTACTTTGAAGCTAATAATAAACCTAACAAGGAGTAACTAATGCAGATGGAGAAATTCAGTTACGATAATCAAATCGTAAAGCAATTTATGATTGCAGCTGTTGTGTTTGCAATCGTAGGAATGCTTGTTGGTTTGATCATTGCTGTTGAATTGTACCTGCCGGAGTTAAATCTGGGATTACAATACATAACATTTGGTAGAATACGGCCACTTCATACAAATGCAGTAATATTTGCTTTTGTAGGCAATATTATTTTTGCTGGAATTTATTATTCACTTCAACGTGTTTGCAAAGCCAGAATGTTCAGCGACTTTCTCAGCCAGTTTCATTTTTGGGGATGGCAGCTTATTATTGTTGCCGCTGCTGTTTCTTTACCGCTTGGTATTACAACGAGCAAAGAATATGCCGAACTTGAATGGCCGATTGATTTGATGATTGCTGTTGTATGGTTAAGCTTCGGCGCTAATCTTCTTGGAACAATTATTAAGCGAAGAGAAAAACATATTTATGTTGCAGTATGGTTTTACATTGCAACCTTTGTTACAATAACTGTCCTGCACGTCGTCAACTCAATTGAAATTCCAGTAAGCTTATTTAAAAGTTACTCGGTTTATGCAGGTGTTCAGGATGCACTCGTTCAATGGTGGTACGGACACAATGCAGTTGCATTCTTTTTAACAACTCCTTACTTAGGTTTGATGTATTACTTTTTGCCCAAAGCAGCAAACAGACCGGTATATTCATATCGATTATCAATTCTTCATTTCTGGGCTTTGATATTTTTATATATCTGGGCTGGCCCGCATCATTTGTTATATTCATCATTACCTGATTGGGCTCAATCATTAGGTACAGTTTTCTCAATAATGTTAATTGCTCCAAGCTGGGGCGGAATGATAAATGGATTGTTAACTCTTCGCGGAGCCTGGGATCGGGTTCGCGATAACCCAATTTTAAAATTCATGGTTGTTGCAGTAA
>DAIEQP010000062.1 GCA_027347805.1 Ignavibacteria bacterium
AATGCCTGGGCTTTTATCGATGAGTTAATAAAAAATAATATCATGTTCGATTTGATGGTTTATCCAATGCGAATGCATGGAATTGCAGACAGATCTGCTAGAATTCATTTATATAATACAATGCTCGAATTCTGGAAGAAAAACCTGTAAAACTCAAATATTGTTGTATGCATAATTATTCATTGGAATGAATATTTTTGCAAAAACACTTGCATCATTCACGGCAATTTTTATATTACGGGTCAAATTATTGGCGTTGGTAAAAAAAGATGTCTTTGAATAGAAAATATATGCTTTCACACAATTCGGCTGTAACGGCCAGTGAAATTGCCGCGCATAATTCAAACCTTGTCATTATTCTAGTCTAATCCCTTATAAAATATTCTCACTTCCTTATAACCCATAATGAAGTGGGAAAGGAAGAATAATATTGGTAGGGTTCAAGTATTGATTGTAATTTTATCCAAAATGTAAATGGATTTTAAGATAAGGAGTATCGCAAGATGCCTGAAATAAACAAAAAACTTCTTGAAGAAATTTTGCTTGAGAAAGAATTAAATGATAATTCAAGAGGAATGTATAATTCTGCTTTTGAGCATGATGCGTGCGGAATGGGATTTGTCGCAGATGTAAAAGGAAGAAAATCGAGAACAATAATTGATAAAGGACTTGATATTCTTAAGAATCTTGAACACCGCGGTGCCGTTGGTGCAGATCCCACAACAGGAGATGGATCAGGTGTATTAATACAAATTCCGGATGAATTTTTGCGTAAGGTGACTGCTCCACTTAAAATAAATTTACCTGAAGAGGGACGTTATGGTGTGGGAATGATTTTCCTTCCGCAGAATCCTGTGCTTCGAAAAGCAATAGAAAATATTATCGAAAAAATTGTACTCGACGAAAATCAAAAATTTCTGGGCTGGCGTGATGTTCCTGTTGATCCTAATGTTCCAGGAAAAGGTGCAGTAGCAACTCTTCCTTTTATTCGTCAGTGTTTTGTTGGTGCCAATAAAAAAATTCAAACACATGATGAATTTGAAAGAAAGCTTTATTTGATAAGAAGAATTATTGATCATCGCGTTCGTGCTGAACTAAAACTAGATAGAAGCAAATATTATGTTCCATCTTTTTCAAGTCGAATTCTTGTTTATAAAGGAATGTTGCTTTCGCAGCAATTAATTGACTTCTACAAAGATCTGACTGATCCTGATATGAAATCAGGAATGACAATGCTTCATATGCGTTTTTCAACAAACACATTTCCAACCTGGGATTTAGCCCATCCGTTCAGAATGATTGCGCATAACGGAGAAATAAATACTTTACGCGGAAACAAAAACTGGATGGCAGCGCGCCAGCATGTAATGGATTCTCCTTATTATGGAAAAGATTTGAAGAGAATGCTTCCAATTATTATGGAAGGGCAAAGCGATTCAGCAACTTTCGATTCCGTTCTCGAGCTGCTTGTAATGAGCGGAAGAAGTTTACCTCATGCAATGATGATGATGATTCCTGAAGCCTGGTCGAAAAATGACCTGATGGATCCAGACCGAAGAGCATTTTATGAATACCACGCAACAATGATGGAACAATGGGATGGACCAGCAGCAGTTGTGTTTACTGATGGAAATATTATTGGTGCTACACTTGACCGTAATGGATTAAGACCATCACGTTACGTAGTAACAAAAGATGATCTTGTTGTTCTTACTTCCGAAGCCGGTACATGGAGTGTTGATGCAGAAAATGTAAAAGTAAAAGGTAAACTCCAACCGGGCAGAATGTTCATTCTTGATCTGCAGCAGGGAAGAATTATCGAAGATGAAGAAATTAAAAAAGATATTGTTTCCCGCCAGCCTTATGCAAAGTGGGTTAAAGAAAATATGATCAAGATGGGGCATCTTCCCACTCCTGATTATATCTATAATGCCGATTTTAAAACTTTACATATCAGACAGAGAATTTTTGGATATTCAAAAGAAGATTTAATGCAGGTTATGCTGCCGATGGCTGTAAAAGGAGAAGAAGCTATCGGTTCAATGGGAACAGATGCATCTCTCGCAGTTCTTTCAGATAAACCTCAAATGTTGTTCAGATATTTTAAGCAACTTTTTGCACAGGTTACAAATCCTCCTGTTGATGCAATTCGAGAAGAACTTGTAATGGAATTGACAACTTATGTCGGTCCGGAACAAAATCTGCTTGATGAAACTCCACAGCATGCAAACAGACTTGAACTCGAACATCCGCTTCTATCGAATTCGCAAATGGAAAAGATTCGTCACATTGCTAAAGGTATGTTCAAATCGAAAACGGTTACATTATTATTTAATCCATATGTTCATCATGATATGCGTAACCGTCTTGAAGAAATTTGTAACGAAGCAATCGAAGCTGTTAAGTCTGGAATTTCACTTTTGATTTTATCTGACAAAGGTGCTGATAGAGAAAAAGCAGCGATACCAAGTTTACTTGCAACATCGGCAATACATCATACTTTATTACGTGCCGGTTTAAGAACCCGTACTGGAATTATTGTTGAAACTGGTGAAGCAAGAGAAGTTCATCACTTTGCATTACTTTGCGGTTATGGTGCAAATGCAATAAATCCTTATTTAGCTTATGAAACATTGGCATACTTAACCGAAAAAGGTTTTCTGCCTCCTTCGTTGGATTATTCTGCAGTCAAGAAAAATTTTGTTAAAGCTGTAAGCAAAGGTCTTTATAAAATTTTCAGCAAGATGGGAATTAGTACACTGCAATCTTATTGCGGCGCTCAAATTTTCGAGGCAGTGGGTCTTGATAGCGAAATTATCGAAAATTATTTCACTGGTACACCAACAAGAATTGAAGGACTCTCTCTTGAAATGCTAGAAGAAGAAACTAAGAGAAGACATCTTCATGCGCTTGATCCTCAGGTTGATCAGAGTTCTCTTGATGTTGGCGGATTATATCATTACAGGAGAGATGGAGAACATCATTTATGGAATCCGACTACAATTTCCAAATTACAGCTTAGCACTCAGAGGAATGATTATAAGACATATAAAGAATATGCAGATTATATAAACAATCAGGAAAAACATAGAGTAACATTAAGAAGTTTATTCGAATTGAATTTTAGTTCAGAACCTGTTCCACTTGAAGAAGTTGAACCTGCAAAAGAAATTGTAAAAAGATTTTCTACCGGTGCGATGAGTTTTGGTTCAATCTCAAGAGAGGCTCACACAAATCTTGCTATTGCGATGAACAGAATCGGCGGTAAATCCAATACAGGTGAAGGCGGTGAAGAAGCTGAAAGATTTATCCAGCTTCCAAATGGCGATAGTTTGCGTTCCTCAATTAAGCAGGTTGCTTCTGCAAGATTTGGTGTTACAGCAAATTATTTGGTGAATGCTGATGAACTTCAGATCAAAATGGCCCAGGGTGCAAAACCTGGTGAAGGCGGTCAGTTGCCTGGTCACAAAGTTGATGCTATCATTGCAAAAGTTAGACACAGCACACCTGGTGTAACTTTAATCTCACCTCCTCCGCATCATGATATTTATTCAATTGAAGATTTGAAACAATTGATATTTGATTTGAAGAATATAAATCCTAAAGCAAGAATTAGCGTAAAACTTGTTTCTGAAGTTGGTGTTGGAACTGTAGCCGCCGGAGTTGCGAAAGCTCATGCAGATCATATTCTGATCAGCGGTCACGACGGCGGAACTGGAGCGAGTCCAATTTCATCAATCCAGTATGCAGGAACCCCATGGGAACTTGGATTAAGCGAAGCTCATCAAACTTTGGTATTAAATGGACTGCGCGATAGAGTTTATCTTGCAACTGATGGCCAGCTCAAAACTGGAAGAGATGTTGTTATTGCTGCTCTTCTCGGCGCAGAAGAATTCGGTTTTGCAACAGCTCCTTTAGTTACACAGGGATGCATCATGATGCGTAAGTGCCATCTTAATACCTGTCCGGTTGGTGTTGCAACTCAGGATCCAGAATTGAGAAAGAAATTTACTGGCAAACCTGAATACGTAATTAATTTTATGTTTTTCATTGCCGAAGAAGTTCGTGAGTTAATGTCAAAGCTAGGATTCAGAACTATCAATGAAATGATTGGACAAACTGATAAAATTAATCAGGTGAGACTGCACAATCACTGGAAAGCACGCGGTATTGACTTAACTAAACCGTTGTTTAAGCCAACAGCTTTATACGATACCAATTTGTACAGAACTCGCGGGCAGGATCATGGATTGGAAGTTCAGCTGGATCATGAATTAATTGCAGAATGTAAGGACGCAATTGAAAATAAAATTCCTGTTGTGATTAACAAAAGAATAAGAAACATTCACAGAACTGTTGGTGCAATGCTTTCTCATGAAATTGCATCCAGATATGGTGATGAAGGATTGCCTGATAAAACAATTAGAATTGAATTAAGAGGAACTGCCGGACAAAGTTTTGGGGCGTTTCTTTCAAAAGGAGTCGAGTTAATTCTAACAGGCGAATCAAACGATTATTTTGGAAAAGGTTTGTCTGGAGGAAGAGTTGTAGTAAAAATTCCTCCTGAAGTAACTTTTGATCCTGCACAAAATATAATAATTGGTAATACTTGTTTATATGGTGCAACAAGCGGTGAAGCATTTATAAACGGTGTTGCCGGCGAAAGGTTTGCAGTTCGTAATTCCGGAGCCAATGCTGTTATTGAAGGTGTTGGTGATCATGGATGCGAATATATGACGGGCGGAAGAGTTGTTGTGCTTGGAAGAATCGGAAGAAATTTTGGCGCGGGTATGAGCGGCGGTATTGCATATATCTGGGATCCATCACGCGAAGCAGATAAAAGAATCAATCACAGTATGGTTGATGTTGAATATCTAATATATGAAGAAGATCAGTATGAAGTTCACAAACTAGTTAAGAAACATTTTGATAATACCGGTTCCAAACGTGCGCAGATGATTCTTGAAAATTGGGAACAAGAAAAAGATAATTTCTGGAAAGTAATTCCGGGTGAATACAAAAAGGCACTGGCAAAAATGGCCAAAGAAGAAGCTGATAAAAAAACAGAAGCAGCTGTAAAGGAGGTTATTCATGGGTAAGCCAACAGGATTCATGGAATATGAAAGAGCTTCTTTGCGTAAAGAACCAATTGAAGACAGAATAAAAAACTATAAAGAATTTGAAAAAAGATTCAGCTCTGAAAAAGCAAAAACACAGGCGGCACGCTGTATGGACTGCGGTATTCCATTCTGCCATGGTGATACTGGCTGCCCGGTTCAAAATTATATTCCTGAGTGGAATGATCTGGTTTATAAAGGTCATTTGAAAGAAGCACTTGATAATCTTCATTCAACAAATAATTTTCCTGAATTTACGGGAAGATTATGCCCCGCACCTTGTGAATCTGCATGCACGTTGGGAATTAATGTCGTTCCTGTTTCGATCAAAGCAATTGAAAGAACAATTATTGATAAAGGATTTGAAGAAGGTTGGGTTAAACCCCGTCTTCCTCACGTTCTAACTGGAAAGAATGTTGCAGTGGTTGGTTCCGGTCCTGCAGGATTAGCTGCCGCTCAGCAGCTTTGTAGAGCCGGTCATTTGGTTACTGTTTACGAAAAAAACGATCGAATTGGAGGATTGCTTCGTTACGGCATTCCTGATTTTAAATTGGAAAAAAATCTAATAGATAGAAGAATTAAACAAATGCAGGTTGAAGGGGTCATTTTCAAAACGGGAATTAATGTTGGTAAGAATATTTCTGCCAAGGAATTGATTGAAACGAATGATGCTGTTGTTTTAGCTGGCGGTTCAGAGAAACCAAGAGATATAAATATTCCCGGAAGAGAGCTTAAGGGAATTTATTTTGCAATGCAATATCTTACTGAGCAAAATAAAGTTGTTGCTGGCGACAAAACTGAACCTGCAATAAATGCAAAGGGTAAGCACGTAGTAGTAATTGGCGGCGGTGATACAGGTTCTGATTGTGTTGGAACTGCCAACCGGCAGGGAGCAGAATCAGTTACGCAGATTGAAGTAATGCCTATGCCTCCTGTTAATAGACCAGAATCTACTCCGTGGCCATATTACCCAATGATTCTTCGCACTTCATCAAGCCACGAAGAAGGTGCTGATAGAAAATGGAGTATAAACACAACCGCATTTAAAGGAAATAGCAACAATGAAGTTACAGCATTGCAATGTTGCCAGACAAATTTTGAGAATGGAAAGTTTGCTGATGTTTCCGGTACAGAATTCGAATTGAAAGCAGATTTAGTTTTCATTGCAGCTGGATTTGTTCATCCTGAACCAACCGGATTACTGCAGGAATTGGTAAACCTTGGAATGCAATTAGATGCACGTGGAAATGTAAAAGCAAATTTTGGTGATGAACTATCTGATCATCAGACTACATTGCCAAAAGTCTTTGCGTGCGGAGACATGAGGCGCGGTCAATCATTAATTGTTTGGGCAATTGCAGAAGGTAGAAAATGTGCTAATGCTGTGCATAATTATTTAACAGAGCAGGTTGTAGAAGAGGAATCCGCCGCATAAAATCTTATCTATCTAAGTGTCTCTGCTTAAAAAACGCAGAGACACAATAAGATGAAAATTACTTCAGTAATTCTTTAAAGACTTTTTCGAACTTTTCCAGCTTAGGAGTAATTACAAAAGCACAATAACCCTGGTTAGTATTATTATTGTAATAGTTTTGATGATAATTTTCTGCCATGTAAAATTTCTTAAAAGCGCTTATCTCTGTAACGATTGGTCTATCCCAAATCTTTTCTTCATTTAATCTTTTTATTACCTCATTGCTAATACTTTTTTGATCTTCATTGTGATAAAAAATAACTGAACGGTATTGGGTTCCAACATCAGCACCCTGGCGGTTTAAAGAAGTAGGATCATGAGTTTTAAAGAATACTTCCAGTAATTTTTTAAAGGAAATGATATTTGGATCGAATGAAATATTTATACATTCCGCATGCCCGGTTTTACCTGTGCATACTGCTTCGTAAGAAGGATTGGGAACATTCCCGCCGCTGTATCCGCTCTCAACTTTTATAACTCCCTTAAGTCTTTGAAACACAGCTTCTGTACACCAAAAGCATCCGCCCCCAAAGGTTGCAGTTTCAAATTTCTCTTCAATCATTTTGCCCTCATTTTTATCCATGCTGTAATTAATCTGTGTTATAATAAAACTAAAGATTCCAAAAAATATTATTCTAAAAACTCTCATGGCACTTTCTTTCAAAATTTATATCTAAACAAAATAATTATCAGTTTTGTTTCACTTCAGTTGTCATTCTGTAATCGATAGAAAATAAAAAATATGTATCTATTTAAACAACAAAAACGTAAATTAAGAACAGAAATTCCTTCCAGTCCTGTTGTTTCTGAAATTAGTCGAATTTTTAGGGAGAGAGGGTAGACATTGGCTGATTCTGGAAAAAAAACTAAGCGTATTACGAAGTCCACAAATGAATTCAGGGAATCTGAAATTAAAGAACAACTGAATCTCGATCTATTTCTTGAAGCAGAGAAAAACAAAAGAAATTCTCAGGATTCTCCCAAAACTGTTCAACCAGCAAAAGAAAATTTACTAGGAGCCAGCAGCAAATTAAAAAAAGTCGATCTAGTTCAGGTAAGTCAGGATAGAATGAAAAAGAAATATTTACCCGATCCGTCAGGATGGAGTATCGTCGATGGAGATTATAAAAGTGAAAGTAATTTCCAAGATGAGCCGGTTCTCCGATTAAGAAAAGAAAAAAAGAGAATGCAAATAATAATTTTTATTCTGGGGTTAGCAATTGTTTCTGTCATAATTCTGGGTATTGCATCCCTGATCGCCAAAGCATAACTGTTGTAAAAAAATACTCATATAGATTAGGTGTAGTTATGAAAAACTTAACATTCCTATTTCTGGTGTGTACTTTTTTCAATATCAATGTTAATTTAGCTCAAATATTTTCTCAGAATTTCGATTCAAGTACAACACTATCAGATTATTATAATTCAACTCCGTCCACTAATCAATTTCACTCAATATCAACAAGTGGAATTGGTGCAACTGTATCGGTATCATCCAATGCATTAGTCATGTCTAGGATTAGCTCTACTTCTAATGTTGCATATGCAGAAAGAAATGTTGACTTTACAACAATTCCCACAGGAATGATTTTCAAATTTGATTTAACAGTGAGTGGAAATACTGTTGCCGGTACAAACGCATTTTCAATATATGTTGGTGGTTCGGTTATTAGTGGCTCTACTGCACCTACAGTTGCAAATACATTTGCGAAATTTGGGATAAATGTTTCATCGACAGATGGTCAATTTCAAATTCGAGATATTACAAATACAACAAACGGAGCTCATACTTATAGTGGAACTCAGACGATAACTTGGGTATTAAATAATACGGGTTTTTCGCAATCATATCTTTCACCTAGTGGTTCAACTGAAACTGTTGCAAACGATAAAGTTGATATATGGGTGGGAAGTGTTAAAGAATTTGATGATATCAATGTAGCAACTTCAACTCAAACTCTTGCAAGATTTAAATTTCTCGCTGATCAATTACCTAATGATAATTGTTCAATCACAATTGACAATATTGTTATAGATAATGAAACAGCTCTTCCTGTTCAAATAACTAAGTTTTATTGCTTAATTAATAATAAATTTATCTCATTAAATTGGATAACGGCGACAGAAGTAAATAATTATGGATTTGCAGTAG
>DAIEQP010000113.1 GCA_027347805.1 Ignavibacteria bacterium
AGGATAAGTTGCATTGTACATGCGCAAATCAAAATAGAGTTGATCTGAAAGACCATCTACCATTAACATGGGCTCGCTAATATCTGTAAGTCTGTTTAATACACCTGTTACCATGAAATCAATATTCGATTCATTATTGAGTTGTTCATCAAGAATTTTATCATTTGTAAATGGTGTATCTGTCACCCAATCATTACAAGCCACTGCAGTGACTACTAGAAATAAAATTATTATATAATTTATTTTTTTCATTTTATTCTCCATTAATTTTTTAGAAACCGAATCTTACCCAGAAATTATAAGTGCGAGGCTGAGGAAGTGTCCCTAAATCACTTGCAAATGTGCCTACTGCATTTGCACCAGAACCACCCTGATAATTCACTTCATAATCCAAATCGTATTTTGATGTTCTGAAAACATTTCGAACAGACATACCAACAACAAGATTATTTAAATAACCATTTGAGAAATATTCCTTCAGGATATCTGTGAAATCATAGCTTAGACTCATTTCTCTTATAGCAAAATAATCTGCCGGGAAAATCCAATTGCCCTGATATCCGGTATACATAGAAGCAAACTTATTAGCGGCTTCGAGATACTCAGGGGTACCCGGGGTTAATGGCGTAACAGAAGGATCTGTTGGAAGTTTGAAAAGTGCAGTTACACCAAGCTGAGTTGCTAATCTATTATATGGCAGATAACTGCCTGCTCTTGCAGCGCGATATATTGAATAACTATACACACTATTATTAAATCCGAATTCTGCAAACGCATTAAAATTGAAATTCTTTAAGAATCTGAAGTTAACCGAAAATGATCCTGAATGATCGGGCAATGGATTTCCTTTATCAACTTTTGCTATAGCACCATTTGCATCTCTCACAGGTTCAACACCAGTTAGTTTTTGTGTGGTTGGACTAATAATTGGACCAGCTGAAACCTGAGAATAGAATTCATGTTTTCTCCATCCAACTTTTTCTACGTTTTGATTGCCGTCAAAAAGTTCTGTTGTATTTCCAAGATCCTCAACTTCACTATTCTGGTAGTTCCAAATGAATGTTAATCCTAAATCATAATCTGCCGAACGAATAGGATTAATTTGCAGTTGGGTTTCGTATCCCCAATTCGAAAGTTTTCCAATATTGAAAGGATATGTCAAAACATTTGCTGTGATATTTGGATCAGGGTTGTAATAACCAAAAGATGGAGCTAATCCTGAGTATACAATTGAATTTGTAGCATTTTGTCTATAATGAGTAAATTCCAATGAAAACATTTTAAGGAATTCAATGTCGAAACCCATTTCAAATTCTTTAATGCTCTCCGGTTTTACTGCTGTATTACCAATAGAATTAGGAATTAATCCAACTCCATTTCCACCAGCGATTGCAGACCAAGTGAATGGTATTCCATCTAATAATCCTGGAAGTTGACCGGTAACTCCATAGCTGGCACGAAGCTTAAGCATTTGAATTTCATCAGGCAAGAAACCAAATCTATCCAGACGGACAGCAGCACTTGCTTTTGGATAATCTGCCGTAGGTGCATCTGTTCCAAACGCACTGGCATAATCACGTCTGGCTGCTAAAGTCCAGAAGTAAGTATTGTCCCAGCAAAAATTATTTTCCCAATATAGACCCGCATCACGAGAATAGAAATATGTATTTGCTGCATATGTTTTTGTAGCAGCTGCATCAATTGTTGTGATGTAAGGGCTATTAAAATTTTCTGCATTATTATATAGCTGGAAAGTATTTCTATCCTGAAGCTGAGATCCAACTATAGAAGTTATACTGAGTTTATCAAACAAATTGAATGAATAGCGTGCATTAAAATCATATGTTATACGCTTAGCATCTCTGTTATATAAACCTCGATACCCATAAGTCTCTCCGCCATATACATATCCAAAGGGATAATATTGATCTTCACGGAATGAATTGTAATCAATACCAAATCCGCCGTTAATTTCAAATCCTTGGAACGGGCGCCATGTAACTTTTGCCGATCCCATAAATTGATCTATCTTATTCTTATCCTCTTCTGCAGAAAGAGCAAGACTATCTGTAGATACAAATGCCGGATAGTACGAAAATGCATTTAACATCCAGCCCCATGTATTATTGTCATTATTAGGCCTGTCAAATTTATTCCATATGTAAGAAGTATTTAATTGGAGGCTGAAAGATTCTGATGGAACCGCTGTTAAATTGAGGCGCAGATTTTTCCTATCCATTGTATTCTGTGAAGGTATTAAACCTCTTTCCATTCTGGTTTCGAATGAAGTGTAGTATCTTAAAAAACCTGTACCACCACTAACACTAATTTGATGCTCCTGAATTAGGCCGGTTGGTTCTAATACACTATTAATAGTATTAGCATTAAAATATTTATCAGCATCGTATTTAAAGGAAGGTGTATTCATTCCATAATTAAATTGATAGGAAATATTATAACCTTTGCCTCCAATACTCTGTCCTAATTTTCCCTGTTTAGTTGTTATCAATACAACGCCGTTGGATGCACCAGTTCCATACATTGCAGCAGCAGAAGGACCTTTAAGTACTTCAATATTTTCAATATCATTTGGGTTTAGATTAGCCAGAATGCTTATGCTTTGGCCGCCAACTCCCTGCCCGTATATTTCGGTATTGTCGATTCTGGCACCATCAATATAGATGACAGGCTGTTCATTCCCATTTAATCCACCACCACCTCTGATAAAGAAACGCCATCCGGAGCTTACATTACCAGAAGCAGTCTGCATATTAACACCAGAAATTTTTCCTGTAACCAGCTGAGAAAAATTTGAGTATATCTGCTTTTCAGTTAAATCTGATGCTGTAATTCTTGATACAGCAACCTCAGCAACAGATTTGGAAGTTTTTGAAGCAATACCGGTAACAACAATTTCTTCGTTTTGAAATACGTCATCTTCCAAAGAAAAATCATGAGTTATGTTACTTCCATCGATTGTAACTTTGAAGATTCCTTTCTTAAAATTCACATAAGATGCCGTTAATTCACCGGCTTGCCCTTTTGCTAGATGTAATGGGACAGTAAAACTATAATTGCCGTTCAAATCTGTAGCAGCCCCAAGATTTAAAGGCTTTAGTACAACACTCGAACCAATTAAAGGTTCACCCGCCTTATCGGTTACTTTTCCTTTAACAAGAAAAGTTTCCTGTGCAAAGCATAAGCTTTGAACAAGCGCAACGATTAATAGTGTGAGTAAATATTTCTTCATACTAACTTCTCCTACAAGTTGTTTGAATTATTTTATTGAGCAAGCGTTTTTTATTGTTTGCGCATAATTTGTTACTCAATTAATTGTGCAAATTATTGTAAGATACTCTGTACGAAAACGAATCTTCTTCTAACGGATGGATTTTTTGATTAACGGTTGATTAGATAAATGAAAGAATGCAACTATTTGTTTTTGATGATTGAAACGATCCTTGGATTATTTTTTCGATTTGTCAACGATGTAAAAGGCAGTAAAAATATTTAAGAGCCCAAAAGAAATTAACATCGCACCGATAATCGCTACAAAACCAAATACATTCACTTGATCTTTGGATGTTGATATTAAAAGTGAATTCTTTGACAGATAATAACTTAGGCAGCAAAATATCCCGACTATGATTAATGAATAGTTAAAAAAACTTTTCATTCCTGGTTTCCTTTAAATAATTGGCAACTACTCTTTCTTTACTTATTAATATGACGCATCAAAATGGAAAAAGTGTAGAGGAGAAATTGATACCCGCATATGTATGCAGGTGTATTAATTAAATATTTATTTTACTTTTATTTTGAATTTGAAAATTACCCTAATCCACCAAACCGTTCATCAGTTTATATGACCGGTTACACTTTTTCATTCAATATTTTTCAAACAATTACGATATTATTGTGGTAACAATATGATGTTGAAATTTATGGAAGCATATAACAGGATTAAAATACTTGTCGAAAAACATGTAGGTAAAAATGAATACCCGCCGTTTCATTTAGTAAACACAATCGGCTGGATTATCCTAATTGCTGCCGATACTTTTATTGTAAGCCCAAATGAATTGCTTTGGAATTGGCCTAGATTAATTGCAAACACAGTTGAGTGGCTTAGCGGATATGTAATAACTATCTATTTAAGACAGGCATATATAAGATACAAATACAAATCAAATTCTATTCTTAGGCTAATTGCTTTTGTTTTGATATCATCATTAATAGCATCTATACTGTTCTTTTTTGTAGCACATTTTATAGATCTTCTTTTCCGATTCCAGAACATTTCTAAATATCTCAATTATGTATTTTCAATCAAGTACCTTGTTTTCCGATTGACTTCACTTTATCCTCTTATGACAACATGGAGCTTATTATACTTTGGATTAAAATTTTGGATTGATCTTCTTTCTGAGATAAAACGTGCAGAGAAGGCAGATCTTTTAGCTCAAAGCGCTCAGCTTCAAATGCTTCGTTATCAAATTAATCCGCATTTTTTATTTAATTCATTTAGCTCACTACGTGCGTTGATTCGTACAAATAAAGATAAAGCTGAAGAAATGGTTGGTAAACTTTCTGAATTTTTTCGTTACACATTAATTGCCAAATTAAATACCGAAGTGCCTTTGATAAATGAAATTGAAGCTATAACACATTATGCCGAAATCGAAAAAATCCGGTTTTAGGATAAGATTGATTTTGAATTTGATATTGATGCTTCTGCGGAAGATTATCCGGTACCTAGTTTTATAATACACCCGCTTGTTGAAAATGCAATTAAATATGGGATGGCATCATCCCCTTCTCCCTTGAAGATTAGAATAAACGCAACAGTAGAGAATGGATGGTTAATGATCCAGGTAAGTAATACCGGAAATTGGATCGATCCTAAAAATAAAGACAAAAACAACGGAACCGGAACAGGGTTGTCAAACATCAAAAGTAGGTTGGAATATTCTTATCCTGGTAATTCCAGCTTTGAAATTAAGCATGACGAAGGTTTGGTAATGGCCACAATTAAATTATTTAGAGGCTTAAAATGAAAAAATTACTTCGTACAATAATAGTTGATGATGAAAAACTTGCCAGACAGGATCTAAGAGCAATGCTATCCGATTTCCCTGAAATTGAAGTTTTAGGAGAAGCAGGTAATGCTGAAGAAGCAAATTTATTGATTGACAAAATAAATCCCGATTTAATCTTTCTTGATATTCAAATGCCAGGGAAGTCCGGTTTCGAATTACTTGATCACATCAAAACAAATGCTAAAATTATTTTTGTAACAGCTTATGATGAATATGCAATTAGAGCATTTGAAGTGAATGCGCAGGATTATTTGCTAAAACCAGTTAACAAAGAACGGCTTGCACTTGCAATTGAACATCTAAGATTAAAAACCACCGCAGACGAAGAAGAATTAATTAAAAAGTTAGATTATAACGATAATATATTTTTGATGGTGAATAATGTTTATCAATTCATAAAAGTAAATTCAATTATCAAAATAAACTCTGCGGGAAATTATTCCGAAATTTATACAAGTTCCAAACTCAAGGGACTTATACTTAAATCAATGAGAGAATGGGAACTGCGACTTCCAACAAATCATTTTGTCAGAATCCATCGGAATGCAATAATTAATCTGGAGTATGTAGACCACATTGAAGATTGGTTTAATTATTCATATCATGTTTACATACGAGGGGTTGAAAAACCGGTCGTAATGAGCCGCAGGT
Organism: Ignavibacteria bacterium; assembly: GCA_027347805.1. Lineage (GTDB taxonomy): Bacteria > Bacteroidota > Ignavibacteria > Ignavibacteriales > Melioribacteraceae > Stygiobacter. Next base: position 5,751 of record DAIEQP010000113.1, read on the forward strand.
ATGCAGTAAAATTGAAAGAACAAATGGCTTAGCTTGGATTAAAACCAAAATTTACCTGCACCGTTTACATAATCTTTACACCTCTAAACACAATCACATTTGATAATCGCAATTTCATAATCATTTTGCATACGCAATTTTGATCTTTTAAAATTTGTTACTGAGGTCACTAAGGGTTAAGGGTCCCTTAAAATCGCTGCATAGTTATGACCTCCCTCTTTCTCTCTGAAGATTCTCCATAGTCTTCAGAGAGTTTATTTTCTTTGATTTATTGCTGGAATTATCTCAATCAGACCGGAAAGGAGTTTGATTAATAAAAAATAATGTTGAACGGTTTATACGTATTGTAAATGGTAAAACAATATTTATCAACTGATAGTCTTAATAAGTGAATATCTGAAAAAGTTTCAGAAAATTTCATAAAACAAGCTCTTAGGAGGCATTATGAAAAAGTCAGTTCTCTTAATATTCAGTATAATGTTTATGCTCTTTGTTACAAATATATTTTCTCAAACACTAGCTGAAACAGAAGATGCAGCAAAACATGCAGCGGCTCTTAAAAAACCATTCTGCGGTGTTTGCTGTGAAGATGAAACAATCCGCCTGGATTGTGTATGCAAAATTGGGAATATGAAATCTGAAAAAGCATTACTTACATTGATGAGAGTTTTGCGTGAAGATCCATGCGAGGAAGTTCGAATCGCAGCAGCTCATTCGTTAGTAAGAATTGGAGATCCGCGCGGAGTTTATCTTGTTTCAAGACTTGCAAAATTCTCTGATTCGGAAAGACTGAGCAGACTTTGCACTAAATTTTATAAGGCATACCAATACCAGGAATATCTTGTAAAACAAGGAATTGAAGAACAGGATGAAAATGGATTAGCTTTAACTTCTCTTGAGGAATAGTATCAGGTTTAGAAGAGGAGAATCTTTCTCCTCTTCTACCAGTTCATTCTTAGTTTTATTTTGGGAACAAGTATATCTGCCATTTTCTGCATTCCAAAAATATTAGGATGAGTATCACAGCCCCAATCTTCCGACGCCAGATCTGTTCGTTTTATCTCAATAAAAAATAAATCCTTTTCCCTTTTCAATTTTTGTTCATTCAGAACTATCTCTCTTACATAACTGGTACATGGTTCCCCAATCATTGGTCCAACTATTGTGAATATTCTTACTTCCTTATATAAATTTCTTACACGATTTATCAACTCTAAATACGCTTTCTGAAATACATCTTTATCAGGATATGGTTTTGTTGAAAAATCATTTGTTCCAAGGTTAATTACTACAGCCTGGGGAATCCAATTTTTAAAATTCCATTTAGGTGTTGAATCATAAACACAGATTCTATCGAATATTGATGGTAATGGATCTAGAGAAGTTTTATTCGGATCGCCATAGTTTCTAACAACACCTTTTCCGGAATATGCAATAAGATGATAATCTGCATTAAGTTCTCTTGCTGTAATAGAAGCGTATGATAAATTCGCATTTTCTGTCTGAGGTGTAAAATGACAATCGGAATTTTCACCCTCATCTCCGTATCCACATGTTATTGAATTACCAATGAATTCAATTCTCCTTCCAGGTCTTGCATTTGGATTTACCAAGGTACAACCTGGATCAAGTATAAAACCGCAAAAGATGCCACTACCGACTAATGCTTCTGTTCTCTTCTGTAAAATAATTGTATGGGGTACTAAATCATTTAACCCTGAAATCACTTTGTAGATTTTTGATGTATCGGTAGATAAAATTTTTGGTGCGTTATTATCAATGATCACTGCATATTCGTTTTTACCATCCTCTAATCTAACTGAACAGCTGGAGCCGGTGAACTTTGCAGAAATAATTACACCGGGCCAATCAAATTTTATTTTCTTTGGATTGGAAAAATTAAATCTTCCCACATACTGAATATTGGGATCATCGGCATCAATTTTAACAATCTGGTTTTCTTTTATTAATGAAGAATTTGAGCAGGCTGTTAATAGAAATATAAATTGAAGTGTCACGAGCGAAAAAACAAATTTCACATAATTCATCTTGAACTCATTATATTAATTTTCACGTTGGAATTATTTGTAATGCAAAACTACGAAAGAGTTAGTTATTAACTAATAGAAGTCTTTTTACGAATAATCTCTGAAACAAAATTCAGTAACTGATCTTGTGTAAATGGTTTGGAAAGGTAATCAGAAAAACCAAGTTCGAGGAATTCCTTTTTATCTTCATCAGTAGCATAAGCAGTTATTGCAACAATAGGAATCTTCTCATATCCTTTTATTTGAAGTATTTCCTGAGCGGCTACAATACCGCTTTTCCCGTATCTTAAATTAATATCCATCAAAACAAGATCATATTTTTCTGCCATCGCATTTGAAATTGCATCATCAGCATTCCTGACAATTATAATATCATATTTTTCACCGAGCATTCCTGAAATTGCCATTGCATTAATCGAATCATCCTCAACCAACAATAACTTTAAACGATTTTCAGTTATTAGATTAGCCTCTCTTATTTCATTCTTAGAATCATTAGTCGAATTATCAAGTTTGGAATTAAATTCATATTTAATCGGTAATGTTATAATGAAAGTGGAGCCATGGTTTGGTTCGCTATCAACTTCAATAGTTCCTTTCAACGCTTCTACATATTTTTTAACTATTGTAAGCCCCAATCCGGTTCCTTCAAAATTGCGCCCCACGCCTTCACTAGCCTGTCTAAATTCTTGAAATATTATTTCAATCTGATCTTTTGCAATTCCGATTCCTGTATCGGCAACTTTCATTACAAATTTATTTTCATCAGATTTTATTGAGATAGTAATTCCCCCTTCGCGGGTAAATCTTATTGCATTATTTAAGAGATTATCAACAATTTCTTTTAACATTCTTTCATCAGTTGTAACGTGAAGAAACGGATCATCCAATTCTAATTTTATATATAGCCCAGATTGATTTGCCATTACAGTGAATAAATCTACTTCATCGGAAACCAATTTTTTCAAAGTAAAATATTGCGGGTAGACCTGTATGCGCTCCGATTCAATTTTAGAATAATTTAATAGAGTATTGAGAGTTCTTAATAGCCGATGACTACTGATATTAATCATTCTTACATATTCTTTTTGCGTTCCCTCAACTTCATCTGAAAGAAGTTCAGAAAATCCAAGCATACCTACTAAAGGAGTTCGAAGTTCATGACTCATGTTAGCAAGGAAATTGGATTTAAGTCTATTGATTTCTTCAGCGTGTTCTTTTGCTTTAATTGTTTCCAGTTCTGCTTTTTTTCTAACTGTAATATCTCTCAAAACTCCATCAATTCTTACGATACTATTATTTTCATAACTAAAAACTGAAATGTCTTCAAGATAAATCAGTGATCCATCTTTACATTTCCACCAATGTTCTGAAACCGGTTTTTCATTATAATTTGTTTCTTGATTTAAATTTATTTTCGATTCAACAGTGGGAAAATCCCGATCGACAATAACATTAAATAGAAAAACACGTCTGCCTCCCATGTTTTTAATATCATCAATTGAGTAACCAAGTTTTCTTTCGAATGCAGGACTTAAATATTCAAATTCACCTGTTTTCCCATTTATGCTATATACAATTTCATCAACAGTATTCATTATTTGCGCAAACTGTTCTTCCGATTTTCTAAGTGCTTCCTGAGATCTTTTCAGTGAGGAAATATCTGTAGTAATACCCAGCATACCATTTATTTTACCCGAGTTATTATAAAAAGGAATTTTTGAAACCAGCAGATGAACCATATCTCCTTTCGGATCAAAACCGACTTCTTCCTTATTTAAAATACATTCTCCTTTTTCAATAACTTTACTATCATCCTGGAAATAAATTTCAGCCAGTTCTTTAGGATACACTTCAAAATCTGTTTTCCCCACTATATTAACATTTGGATCTATTCCTAATTTCTGCAGCTGACTATAGACGCTATCGGCATGCAACTTATTAATAAGGATCTTACGATATTTTTTATCCTTAACAAAAACAGCGCTGGGCAAATTATCTATGAGTGTTTTTAAGAGTAACCTTTCTGACTCTAAATCTTTTTCATTTTTTTTCTTCTCAGTAATATTTTTCAGAATGCATCCAAGCCTATGAACACCTTTAATTTCAATTGGAAATAAAGTCTGATGGATATAAACTTTTTTGCCATTTTTATTCCTTAATGTCGTCTCAGCCGATCGTATTGTTTCATCAATGGTTCCAGTAGCCAGAGCTTGTCTTATAATGTTTTCAAAATTTTCAAGTTTTTCTGGAGTGCTGTTTTCTGGTAAAATGGATTGTTTTACAATATCTAGCCAGTAATTCTCAGAAGCTTCAATTTTAGAAATACCGGTTATATTCTCCATTCCAAGATTCCATTCTTTTATAATTCCATTCTCATCAACAATAAAATATCCGTCTGTAGATTGTTGAATAAACGTTCTTAGTAATTCTTCACTTTCAAATATCTTCTCTTGAGCTTTAAGATTAGTTTCTGCATTCTTAACAATGACAAAAGCTTTAATTCCAAAATAAGAAAGGAATACACCGCTTATAAAAATCAGAGAGATTAAGAGAACAAGTTTATTTCTAAAATCGGTTAGCGATGAGGTAATTTCATCAAGTGAAACCGAAATCGCAATCGACCAGAATGTATTATCTATTTCAATTGGAAGAAAGTAGGCAATCAAATTTCCACTGCCGACTAATTTTGGATCTTCGGAATAATTATAAATCTCTGTGCCTTCCAGTTTTTTTAACATTTTTGAAGCAAGTAAAGAAATACCAGGGTTATCTTTTATAATTTCGTTATATGAATAGCCCATCTGCTTTTTTACTGGGCTATATAAAACTGTTCCGTTTTTGCTCAGCATCCATGCAAATCCGGTTTTACCAATTTTTATTTGATTAAGCACATCACCAATTATTTCTTCGAAGTTTAAGACATATGCAATAGTGCCGTCAAATTTTGAGTTTTTAAAAACAGGATAATGAATTGCAACAGCTCGATATCCCTGGACGGCATTGAAGACATCACTTACAACTGATTCATGTGTTGTAAGAATTGTAGCTATGTGTGATTGATGAGAAATGTCGGACCCGACAGAATTTGAATGAAATGGAGTTGTAAAAAGGATTTTTCCTTTATTATCTACGCGGGTTATTCCTTTTACATGGTTACCTAGAATTTCGCGGAGTTTTTCTAATTCATATTTTCCATTTTCATTTATCTTAATAACATTAGGATCGGTTGATAAATATTTCAATTCGCTTTCAAGGCTCTCGAATAAAGCTTTGAAATTAGTTGATACCAGTCTAGCATGAACTTTCTGATGATCAACTATTTCCTGAATTTTTCTTTTCTTTTCAATTTGATAGAAATAATTGAGGAATAAAGTACATACGAATAGTAAAAGCAAAACGCTTGTTAAAAACCAAATACGTTTTTTCACCCCGACATTCATATTTTATAGATTTCGCCCATTTCTATTATATTATCGAGAAAACAACCGATTGCTTTAAGATAATTCTCTATTTATTAATCAATATTTCCCAAAAGTAATTTTAAAATTTTGATGGATTAAGTTTGTTTATCCAACAATAATTTCTTCTTTCAATTTAACTTTTTCAAGAAATCGAGAACCCTATCCTTATCAACCGGATTAAACCATTTGCCATCTTTCTTAAAATAGGAACCTATAATCAGAGCATCGCAATATTCCAAATAGGACTTTACATTTTCAGATGTAATTCCGGAACCAGCTAAAACTGGAATATCAATTTTTTCTTTAACACATTTAATTTCATCAAGCGATGGTTTTTCTCCAGTAGAATTTCCGGTGATAATAACACCATCACTTAAGAAAAATTGGGCGGCTTTTGCTGTATCAACAATATCAACATCTGCAGTAATTTGATGAGAGCTATGCTTCTTTTTTATATCAGTAAAAATTAAAATATCATCTGCCCCGATTTGTTTTCTGTATCTCAGCAGTTCACCTGCATCAGAGTTTATAATTCCTTCATCTGCAACATGAGCAAAAACAAATCCTTCGGCTCTAATAAAATCGGCGCCTGCTGAATTCGCTGCAGCAAGAGCATCTATATTTGCCCCGGCTAAAATTTGAATACCGCAATTGATACCGGCCAGTTTTTTTATTTCATATAGTATTACACTCATAATCGATGTGATTTCTGAACCAACATTCCTATTTAGATATGGAACATCATGCATATTCTCAATCATAAGTGCTTCAATTCCAAGATACTGATATAGTTTTGCTTCTTGTATTGCCTTATCAATTATTAGCTTAACACTGCCTGCGTATTTTGGTGTTCCCGGTAAAGGATCGACATGGATCATGCCGATTATAGTTTTTTGCAGCTCAAACTTTTTCATAAATAAACTCTGGAATAATTAACATAAATTATATTAAAAATAATAAAATCCCGCTTGGCTTCTCTAATATCTGTTTCACTAAGTTTACTAATATCTGAATTAAATTAAGAATTATTTTATTCGATTATGTTAATGAATTATTCTTTTTTTTGGTACGAAATTATTTAATAACTTTCGCCCGAATTTTTTAGTAAACGATTACTATTATAATCGGTAATCAAAATTTTTAAATGAGGAATCAATGGCAAAAATAAAATACAAGGAACAACTTTCTAAAGATGTTTTCTTAATGAAACTCGATGCACCTCTTATTGCAGAAGAAAGACTGGCGGGGCAATTTATAATGCTTCAGATTGACGATGATTTGGGAGAAAGAATTCCCCTTACTATCGCCGATGCAAGCACTGCCGATGGAACAATCACAATTATTTTTCAAGTAGTTG
>DAIEQP010000128.1 GCA_027347805.1 Ignavibacteria bacterium
TGCATTTGGTAAATATGAAGTATATCCTGAATATCTTTCCAGTTTAGAGCCGCGCTGGGCAATTGGGGTTCAAATGAAATATAATTTATTTAACGGCTTTAAGGATTATCTGAAATTACAATCAGCAAAACATCTTGAAGAAGAAGTTGAATTTGCCGGTGCCGATGCTAAAAAGAAAATCGAATTATGGATTACTAAATCATTCCTCGAAGTTCATAACAGTAAAACCCGTTTTGAAAAATTGAAATCAACATCCGAATTAGCTGAAGAAAATCTTCGCCAAAACGAAAAAAGATTTGCCACAGGAATGGGGACTTCTCTGGAAGTAATAGATGCCAGATTATCTCTGGAAAAAGTTCAGATTGACAGGCTTATATCTCTGTATCAGTACTATAGCTCATTGTCAGATTTATATTTAGCTGCAGGTAACCCAATTGAAATTTTGAAAATTTGGTCCAACTAGGAGAAACACAAAATGAATTTGAGCAAACCAAAATTAATCATATCTATTCCAATCATAGTTGCGGTTATCGCAATAATATATTTGACAATAACTGCTTTCAAAACTGAAAGCGTAACCATCACAGGTATTGTTGAAACTACAGAAATAGATGTGTCATCAAAAATACCCGGCAGATTAGATGCGATACTTGTAAAGGAAGGAGATCAAGTTAAGAAAGGCGATGTGCTTGCAAAACTTGAAAGCAAAGAAATGGATGCAAAAGTTGAACAGGCACGCGGTGCAATGGAAGCGGCAAAAGCCAAATTGATAATGGTTAAAAATGGTGCACGCCAGGAAGAAAAAGATGCAACAGAAAAAATTTATCAGCAGGCAAAAGCACAATATGATTATGCATCTAAAACATGGACACGCTTTCAATCGCTATATAAAGATCATGTTATTTCTACACAGGAAAAAGATGAAATGGAATTTAAGTTTAATGCTGCCAAAGATCAGATGGATGCTGCAAAAGCAAAATTAGATATGGTGATGAAAGGTGCTCGTTATGAAGAAATTGAAGCTGTCGAAGCACTATTTCATCAGGCAGAAAATGCTTACAACGAGGCGGCTGCATATCAGAAGGAACTTGAAATTAAATCACCGATTGATGGAGAAGTTTACCAATCAATTAGCGATGAAGGAGAAGTAATCAATAGCGGCTACCCTGTATTTACATTACTTAAAAATGATGATTCATACATTGTAATTCAACTAAGAGAGGATTTGCTTAAACAAATTTCAATTGGCAAATCTGTTTCAGGAGTTATTCCATCGCTAGGTAACGATCGATATGAGTTTGAAGTCAGTTATATCGCACCAATGGCAGATTTTGCTACCTGGAAACCAACTAACCAAAAAGGTGAATTTGACTTAAAGACATTTGAGATTCACCTCAGAAGCAAAGAACTGATTAAAAGTCTAAGACCGGGTATGACTGTAAATTTTTCCTTATAACAATTTCAATTTTGAGCTGAAAGAAAATGTACCTGACATGGAAAATAATTTTGAGAGAAATCAAAAGAATTGAGGAGAGAAAAACTCTTTACCTGTTAATGATTGTACTACCACTCATAGTTTTTGCATTATACTCTCTTATTTACAAACAGGAAATTGTAAGGGAACTTCCAGTTGCAATTTATGATGCAGACCATTCCCCTCTTTGCCAAAAAATTGTTGAGCTGGTAGAATCTTCTTCGTCAATGAAAATTATTAAATATGATCAATCGATAGATGAGGTAAAAAAGGATTTTTTTGATGGTAAAATTCAGGGAGCTTTTTATTTTCCACGTAATATGGAGAAAGATTTAAAGGAGGGTAAAAATTCTTCAGTTGTTGTCTTCAAAAACACTTCAAATCTTATCATCGGCAACATGATTCTAAAAGATGCCACTGCAATTATCCGAACTGTTTCAGCTGGTGTTGTTCTTAAAAAATTCAGATCCAAAGGCATGACTTATGAGAGAGCACTCGCTCTAATAAATCCTATAAAGATTGAAACAAATCCGCTTTACAACTCTAATTACAGTTATCTTAATTACATGGTACCGGGGGTAATCGGATTTACTTTTCAGATGCTTATAATGATTGCGTCGGTTATTGTAATCAGTTCTGAATTTTCTCACAATACATTTGGTAATTTATTAGAATTAGCAGAGAGAAAAGTTTGGAGAATCATATTAGGTAAATTTGTTCCCCACTTTTTAATTCACTTTGCAACCGCATTGATGATAATCGGAATTACTTTCCCGCTTAGTAATATTACAATTCATGGTTCCATAATTCTTTTGATGCTTCTCTTTGCTGCTTTCATTGCTGCAAATCTTATGATAGGTTTAGCTATTTCGAGTTTTTTTCATGACCAGATGTTTGCAACTGAACTCGCTGTTTTCATTAATACTCCGGCTTTCATTATCAGCGGTTTTACATTTCCAATCTGGGCAATGCCTGCAGCATTAAAAGCATTTTCACAACTTATGCCGTTCACACATTTTTTAAGCGGATTCCTTAAAATTTATCAGATGAATACAGATCCCAAATATGTCATCAATGATTTTTCATCCTTACTGATATTTATTTTCGCATCCCTGATTCCACTATGGTTTACGCTCCGGTATCATGCAAAAATTCATAAATCACTAATTGGCGGTGATAAATGAAACATGTTCATATATATTGGAGAATATTCAAACGTGAAATTGGAATAATAAGCCACGACAGGAATTTGATTTCAATATTATTAATTGCACCTATTTTCTACGCACTGTTTTACGGATCAATCTACATAAATAAAACCGAATCAGATGTTCCTATTGTGATAACCGATATGGATCACTCTTCAACTTCCAAAAAGATTATAAGGATGCTTGATGCACATCAGTTAATTTCTGTTAGAACAGTTAGCGGAGATTTGAATTTTGCAAAGGATGAACTTTTCCAAGGTGAATCTCAAGCTATTCTTTTTATACCTGATAAATTTGAAGCCGAACTCAAAAGCGGGAAGGGATCGGATCTGAAATTATATCTTAATACAACTCGATTTCTGAACTCAAATGATATCAACAAAGCAGTTAATGAGGTGATCGGAACAATTGGTATCGGGATTAGGCTAAAATATTATGAGTCGCAAGGATACAGTTTTGATCAGGCAAAAGAATTAGTGGAACCGTTGCGACTGGATATGAGACAAATGTTTAATTTTACAGAAAGCTATGGCGATTTTCTGATACCTGCCATTTTCATTTTAATACTTCACCAGACATTATTGATTGGACTTTCCGAAAGTATCGCTAAAGAAAGAGAACAAAATTCGCTTCATAATTTATTTATAGTTTCAGAATATTCAGAACTGAAAGCTTTAATCGGGAAATGTTTATTTTATGCAATTCTCTTTTCCTCCTATTCAGTTTTATTCTTCGGATTATTTTTCTCTGTTTTCAATATAAATTTACTCGGTAATGTTTTTGCGCTTTCAGCAGCAACTCTGTTAATGATTTTTTCAGTTATTACACTCAGCATTTTCATTTCATCATTCTTCAAAAGAAAAATTTTTGCAACTCAATTTATAACACTTTCATCTTACCCGGTATTTCTGCTTTCCGGTTACAGCTGGCCGATGCAAGCAATGCCAGTGTTTCTGAAATATATGGCGGCTTTAATTCCATTCACACCATATTCAAACATAATGATACGAATAACGCAAATGGGTGCAGGCTGGACTAATATCATTCCCTCCCTCTTTCATTTGTTAATACTGGGAATCGTTTATTTAACGGCGGCATACTTTAGAATGGATTATTTATTTAGAAAAACATTAATAAAAAACAAATGAGGTTAATATGAAGCACAAATTATTATATGCTGTTTCTGCATTGATAATATTAAGCAGCACAATGTTCGCGCAAAACAGATTTTCAATCGGTCTTGTTGGGACCAGATTCGAAAATATCGGCAGTGAACAAAAACTTACTGAGATCGATGTTCCATTCGGTTATGGAGTTATTCTTGGTTATGCAATTAATCCTGATCTAACTCTTGCATTTACCGGTGAGTATTTTAAAAATGATCTCAAGACTTCAATTGGACAGGAAACAGATTATCGCGGACATCTTTCCGCTTATTTCACTCCTGTTCATGCACAATCAATTCGTCCATATTTATCGGCGGGATTTGTTTACACCGATAAAACTTTCGATTACAAATCAATCAACTCAACGGAAAGCAAAGGATATTTTGATGCAAGATTTGGTGCGGGTGTTGATTATGCATTAATACAAAACATATCTATGAATTTTGACGTTGGCATTTACAGCGACGGATTAAATTTTGTAGGCTGGAGTTCAAGTATCGGTTTACGTGTAAACCCGCATATATTTTAATCCCTGCTTACAGCACAACCCCTCAAAAGCGGCGATTTAGATCGCCGCTTTTTTTAATCTTTTTCTTCCTCAAATTCCAAATGAAACTTGTGCATCAGCCTATGAAAAATCGGCGCAAAAATTACTCCAGCAACAACAAGGAAAACAATGCCGGAATAAAGTGCGTAAACAGATGCAAAAATTTTCCCTCCATTCGTTTGAACAGTATTTACGGGCCCCATACCTCCCAATATCATTGATGCATTTAGAAGTGAATCGATCCAGTTTAATCCTTCTAAAAAATGATAACCAAAAACTCCAAGCAGCAGCGACCCCAGGATTATCAACAATGCAAAAAATACATGCAGAAGCTGCCTTCTGATAAATAAATTAAAAGATATTATCGGTTGAGAACGATGCTCGTACATTTTATTTCCTGATTATTAACCAAACTAATTTATCAAAGCTGAATAAATCAGTCAATCACTTAAAAGTGAATTGTAAAACCGAGCGAAGGAATAATCGGCCATAATTTTATTACTTCAACTTTCGGGTTTCCATTATCATCGAATCTATAATTATATCCCAATGTGTTTTCAAAGTTGAACAGGTTGCTTACATCAAAAAACAAATCCGCTTTCATACTCCATAATTCAAATGATTTGCTTACACGTAAATCCACTCTTTTGTATTCAGGAATTCTAGCGCCATTTTTTTCACCGGCAACCCACTTCCATGAAAGATTTGTAGGATTCATTTCAGGATAAAACTTTGTATAAGCAAAACCACTTCCATATGTTGCCCGCAAATTCAATCCCCACTGTAAACCAAGATCAAAATCTGCTACATAAGAAAATGTGTGACGCTGATCGGTAAATCTTGGAAATTCTTTAGAAGGATCTTTGATAAAATATTCTCTTGAATATAGATATTCATAACAAAGCCAGCTGTAAAA
>DAIEQP010000136.1 GCA_027347805.1 Ignavibacteria bacterium
GCTGATGTAATTGGATTAGATTGGACAATGAATCTTGGTGAAGTAAGGAAGTTAATTGGCAGCAAAGTCGCGTTGCAGGGAAATCTTGATCCGACAGTGTTATACGGCCGTAAAGAAAAAATAAAATCTGAAGCCATGAAAGTTTTGGAACAATTCGGTAATGGAAGCGGACACATTTTTAATCTCGGTCATGGAATTCATCCGGACGTTCTTCCCGAAAACGCAAAGTTTCTCGTTGATATTGTTCATGAAGAACGTAAAAAATTTCATTGAAAGGCATATATGTTTAACATCGATCTTGATTTAATTAAAAAATATGACAGACCCGGGCCGCGATATACAAGTTATCCAACGGCACCTCAGTTTAATAATTCGTTTACATCTGAGAAATATCTTGATGAAATAATTCGAACAAACAATGAATTAAATCCGCCTGAACTTTCTTTGTATTATCACCTTCCCTTTTGCGATACACTTTGTTATTTCTGCGGGTGCAACATGATTATAACTCGAAACCGTGATAGAATAAAAGAGTATATAAGATATTTAAAAAACGAAATTGATCTTTTAAGGACATATATTGTTGACAGACGAAAAGTTGCTCAGCTTCACTGGGGCGGCGGAACCCCAACCCATTTAGATCCCGATGAAATTTTCGATTTGATCGCTTATATAAATAAAAGTTTTGAGTTCAATAAAAATGCAGAAGAGGGATGTGAAATCGATCCTCGCGGATTGACTAAAGATCATCTTGCTGCTCTTCGTAACGGCGGTTTTAACAGAATCAGTATGGGTGTTCAGGACTTTAATGAACAGGTTCAAAAAGCAGTTAACAGAGTGCAGCCCGAAGAAATGACCCGCCAGGTTGTATCCTGGGTTAGAGAACTTGGTTTCCAAAGCATTAATCTTGATTTAATTTATGGTCTGCCATTTCAAACCGCTGAATCGTTTGCAAAAACCGTTGATGCAATAATTAACATTTCACCAGACCGTGTGGCAGTTTTTAATTATGCGCATGTTCCATGGATGAAAAAACATATGGCTTTGATAAAAGAAGAGGATTTACCAAAACCTGAAGAAAAATTACAGATTCTCAAAATGACAATTGAGAAACTAACCGGCGCGGGATATGATTTTATTGGAATGGATCACTTTGCAAAACCGGATGATGAATTAGCTGTAGCTCTAAAAGAAAAAAAACTCTACCGGAATTTTCAGGGATACTCAACTCATGCTGGTACAGATTTATACGGAATGGGAATTACAAGTATCAGTCAGATTGGGAAATGTTATTCTCAGAATGTTAAAAAAGAAAAAGAATATTTTAATTTAATTGATGAAGGAATTTTTCCTATTGAACGCGGTTTTTATTTAAGTGATGATGACCTGCTCCGGCGACATGTAATAACCAAAATCATGTGCGATTTTGAACTGGATTTTGATGCAGTTGAAAAACAATTTGGAATTGAATTCAACAAGTACTTTGAAAGCTCTTTAAAAGGCGTTTCTGAATTCATTGATGACGAATTGGTTAAATTAACTGATAGAAGATTGGAAGTAACAACCATGGGCAGAATGTTGATAAGGAATATTGCAATGAATTTTGATGCCTACCTGGAAAGAAAAGATATTAATGCACGATATTCCAGAACGGTTTAATTAAGAGCGGAATAAAATCCGCTCCATAATTTATTTATCTGAAGAATCTACTTTTAATGTTGCCGGTGTTGTATTTTGAATAACAACAGTATAATTCATGTTTTTTGATGCTGAGAATGAAATTGAAGGAGATTCTTTTTCATTTTGAATTGTTGCAGTTGCCTGTGTGGCGCCTTCAGCAATATCTCTGTAAGATGATGATGCACCGGCCTCAACATCATTAATGTTAATGGTATTAGCATCAGCAAGTTTAATTTGAACATTTGCTTTGGAACTCTTTTGATTATTTACTCTGACACTTGGCGGATCATCTGAACATCCAATTGCAAAAATAGCTGATGCCATTAGTATTAAATAAAGCTTTTTCATTTTACACCTGTTTTATTAATGTTTAATTGCAATTATATAATTTTTTCAAATTAAGGAATGTGACGTGGAGAAAATAGCAGTTGTCTTATTTAATCTGGGTGGCCCCGATTCCCTTTCGGCCATTGAGCCATTTCTTTATAATCTTTTCTGCGACCCGGATATTTTTAATCTTCCATTTGGTCAGAAATTATTTGCAAAAATAATTTCCAGCAGGCGTGCGCCAAAAGTTGCAGAAGAATACAAGTTAATCGGCGGCAAATCACCAATCGGTATGTGGACGGAAATTCAGAGACAAATGCTCGAAAAGTATCTTCATTTATATAATAATAGAATAGACGTATTTGTTGCAATGAGATATTGGAATCCGCTTACTAAAGAAACTGTCAATAAAGTTGAAGATGGTAATTATGATAAAATAATTTTACTTCCTTTATATCCCCATTATTCAATTACAACTACTGGTTCCTCATTTAATGAGTGGAATCGGCATTATAACGGTGATAAAAAACTTTTACGATATATTAAAAACTACCATACGAACGAGAAATATGTTGAAGCGCTGAATCAAAGAATCGACGAAACACTATTAAGATTTCCTTTAGATGTTCGTAACAAAGTTCAACTTGTATTTTCCGCGCACGGTACACCGGTAAGTTTAGTAAAAAAAGGTGATCCGTATAGTAATCATATTAAACAAACAGTAAGTTCGGTTATGAAAGCACGGAATAATTCACATTCCCATCATCTTTGCTTTCAGAGTAAAGTTGGACCGATGAAATGGCTTGAACCTGCTACCGACACAATGATCGAAAATCTTTCGTCTCAGGGAAAAAAGAATTTATTAATAATACCAATCAGTTTCGTCTCAGATCATGTAGAAACATTATTTGAACTTGATATTGAATACAGGCATGTAGCAGAAAAATGCGGAATAGAAAATTACATTGTAATGAAGGGATTAAATGATTCCACATTATTTGTTGAAGCATTGACTGAACTAGTAAGAAAGGAGTTATAACAATACATTCAATAATCTAAATTAGACTCTACTGGAGTTAAACATGAAAATCAAAACATTTTTTTTCATTTTACTATTAATTTGCTCATTTATGAACGCTCAACAGATGAATAACAACAATCCTTTTTTTACAGAGTGGAAAACGCCTTTTCAAACACCACCATTTAATGAAATTAAACCGGAACATTTTATCCCTGCATATGAAGAAGGAATGAAGCAGGAAAAAGCTGAAGTTGATGCCATCATTAACAATTCCGAAAGACCGACATTTGATAACACACTTAAAGTAATCGAAAAATCCGGAGAATTTTTATCAAGAGTTTCAAGAGTATTTGGCGGATTGAACGGGGCTAATACAAATGAAGAAATTCAAAAAATAGCACGTATTACAACTCCTATGCTTTCAAAACACAACGACGATATTTCTTTAAATGAAAAATTATTTGAACGGATCAAAGCAATATATAATGAAAAAGATAAATTAAATTTAAGCGATGAACAGAAAGCTGTTTTGGAAAATCGTTATACATCATTTGTAAGAAGCGGAGCCAATCTTAACCAGGCTGATAAAGAAAAACTGCGTAAGATAAACGAACAGATGTCAATGTTGGGATTAAAGTTCAATGAAAATCTGCTGAAAGAAACTAACGCCGTTGGACTGGTCATCGACAATAAAGATGATTTGAAAGGATTGCCGGAAGATGTAATCAAAAGCGCATCTGAACTTGCAGCAGCAAAAGGAATGAATGGAAAGTGGGCATTCAGTCTTCAGAAACCAAGTTTTATTCCATTCCTTCAGTATTCACAAAAAAGAGATTTGAGAGAAAAACTTTTCAAAGCCTATACAAACCGAGGTAATAACAACAATGAATTTGATAATAAAAAAATTCTCTCTCAGATTATTTCTTTAAGAGTTCAAAGAGCCAACCTGCTTGGTTACAAATCGCATGCAGATTTTGTTCTCGAAAGAACAATGGCCAAGACAGCTGACGCTGTAAATAAATTTCTGGCCGAACTTTGGGATCCTGCAGTTAAACGTGCAAGAACCGAGGCAAATGACATGCAGGCAATAATCAATAAAGAAAAAGGCAATTTTATGTTGGAACCATGGGATTGGTGGTTCTATGCAGAAAAAGTAAAAAAAGAAAAGTTTGATCTTGATGAAGAAATGCTTCGCCCTTATTTCCAAATGGAAAATGTTAGAAGCGGAGCTTTTGCAGTCGCAAGTAAACTTTATGGAATTAAATTCATCGAACGGAATGACATTCAGGTTTATAATCCTGATGTAAAAGTTTTTGAGGTTACAGAAGCAGACGGAAAACACATAGGAATTTTTTACTCGGATTATTTTCCTCGTGATGGAAAAAGAAGCGGCGCATGGTCAAGCGGATTCCGCTCTCAATCAAATATTGACGGAGAGTTTATTACACCTTTAGTTTATAATGTGGGAAATTTTTCCAAACCAACTGCAGACAAACCGGCGTTGATGAGTATTGACGAAGTGAATACTCTTTTTCATGAACTTGGCCACGGATTAAATTCACTCTTCTCAAACAATATTTATCCGGGTGCCAAATTTATACCGAGGGATTTTGTAGAACTTCCTTCACAGATTATGGAAAACTGGGCACTCGAACCAGAAGTGTTAAAAATGTATGCCAAGCATTATAAAACCGGAAAAGTAATTCCTCAGCAGTTAATTGATAAATTAAAAAAATCAAAATTGTTCAATCAGGGTTTTGAAACTGTTGAATATTTAATGGCTTCAATACTTGATATGGATTGGCATACGATTACCGATGTTAGAGAAAGAGATGTTACTCAGTTTGAAAATGAGTCTTACATGAAAATGGGTAAGATGCCGGAAATTGAATCCCGCTACCAGAGTACTAACTTTCAGCATATAATTGGCGGTTATTCTGCCGGTTATTACAGTTATATATGGGCAGCGGTTCTTGATGCCGATGCATTCCAGGCATTTGTTGAAACAGGAAATCTTTTCGACCATAAGACCGCCAAAGCATTTAGAAATTATGTACTTGCCAATGGCGGTGTTGGTGATGCCATGGAAGCATTTATAAAATTCAGAGGAAGAGCCCCCAAGAAAGATGCATTGCTTAAAGCACGCGGATTGAATTAACAATTGAAATGTATTTAGATTAATCGTAATGGAATACAAAAAAAATATTATAATAATTGGCGCAGGCATTTCCGGGTTAGCAACAGCTCATTGGCTTGTTAAAGACGGCTTTGATGTTACAATTATTGAATCTGCCTCAGAACCAGGCGGTTCAATGCGCACTTCGTTTGAAAATAATTTCTTAATTGATTTCGGACCGAATAGCGGACTAGAAACCACTCCGCTTATCCGTCAGCTTGTTGATGAAATCGGTTTATCAAATGAAATGATTTATGCAAGTGAGTCATCAAATAAAAGATATATAATTAGAGATGGAAGATTAAATGTTCTTCCAACTTCTCCACCTGCATTTATCAAAACAAAATTATTTTCTAACAAAGCAAAATTTAGATTATTTGCCGAACCATTTATCGGAAAATCTGATGATGGTTATTATCAAAGTCTTGCGGATTTTGTTAGGAGGAGACTGGGACAGGAATTTTTAGATTATGCAATTGATCCATTTGTCAGCGGTGTTTTTGCCGGCGATCCATTTAAGTTGAGCGTCAAATCAGCATTCCCAAAACTTTACAGATTGGAAGAAATTTACGGCGGTTTAATTAAAGGAATGATTAAAGGCGCAAGGGAAAGGAAGAAGCGATCGGAACAGTCAAAGCAATCCGCAAAAATGTTTTCCTTTGTTAATGGAATGCAGTCTTTTCCAAAAGCGATTGCGGACAAATTGAATGTTAATTATGGCTGCAATGTAAAAAGTGTCCGGCGAGAAGGATCTAACTACAAAATTGATTTCGAGAAAAATGGCGAGCATTACAATTTAATAGCCTCAGCTGTTATCTCAACTGTTCCAGTGTATACAGCATCAAAAATATTTTCTGACATTGACACTGAATTAACTGACCATGCAAATAATATTTATTATCCGCCTGTAATGGTCTTATATCTTGGTTTTGATAAGAATTCTATTGGAATTCCACTAGATGGATTTGGATACCTAATTCCTTCTAAAGAAAAGAAAACATATTTGGGCGCAATCTGGAGCTCAACAATATTTGATAATCGCTGTGAAGAAGATAAAGCTTCATTTACTTTATTTATTGGCGGCGCACGCGCTCCCCACCTTTTCGTAATGGATGAAGAACAGCTAGTTCAAACAGTGATAAAAGAATTTAAATCGACAATGAAAATAAATGCCGACCCGATTCTTATTCGTAAAAAATTATGGCAGCATGCAATTCCTCAATATAACATTGGATATGTAGAGCACGAAAATTTTTTTGATAAATTTGAGAAAGAAAATCCCGGCTTGTTCTTAAGCGGGAACTATCGTGGCGGTATTTCTGTAGGAGACTGTGTTAAGAATTCTGAATTGGTTTATGATAAAGTAAAATATTTCTGTAACAATGAAATCAAGAAAATTTAGAAAGGAATGAAAATGGCTAATTTTCCAGCTAAACGTTTGCGAAGGCTTAGATATAATCCTTTAGTTCGTGATATGGTTCGCGAAACCGTATTGACAAAAAATGATTTAATCTATCCCCTGTTTGTTGTTCCGGGAAATAACGTTAAGAAAGAAATTCGCTCCATGCCTGGTGTTTATAATCTTTCAATTGATTTATTGGTTGAAGAATGCAAGGAAGTTGAGAAACTTGGAATTCCTGCTGTAATTCTTTTTGGAATTCCCGAACACAAAGATGAAGTCGGCAGCGGTGCGTATGATCCTAATGGAATTATTCAGCAAGCAGTCAAAGCAATTAAAAAGGAAGTAAAAAAGCTTCTAGTCATAACAGATGTATGTTTATGTGAATATACATCTCATGGTCATTGCGGAGTGTTGAATGGCGAAAGGATTTTAAATGATGAAACTGTTGAGTTATTGGTAAAAGAAGCAGTCTCTCATGCACAAGCCGGTGCAGATATAATTGCACCTTCAGATATGATGGATGGACGAATCGGCGCAATTAGAAAAGGTTTGGATGAAAATGGATTTACTGAAATTCCTATAATGAGTTATGCTGTTAAATATGCTTCCGGTTATTATGGACCATTCAGGGATGCAGCACAATCAGCTCCTGCGTTCGGAGACCGACGCTCTCATCAAATGGATGTTGCAAATACAAATGAAGCTTTGAGAGAAGCAGAAACAGATATTGAAGAAGGTGCTGATATTATTATGGTGAAACCGGCAGGTGCATATCTGGATATTATCTGGCGTGTAAAAGAAAAATTCCAGATGCCGACTGCAGCATATCAGGTGAGCGGAGAATACGCAATGATAAAAGCAGCAGGAAAAATGGATTGGATTGATGAATCTCGAGTAATGATGGAATCGCTGCTTGCAATTAAACGCTCTGGTGCAGATATGATATTGACATACTTTGCAAAAGAAGTGGCAAAAGTTTTATAACCGACTAGATTATTTTATTAATGAATAAAACCGAAGTTTCACAGAATAAGATAGATAATGATAGCAAAAAGCAATCAAAGCACAGCCAGACTTTTGCAGCACTAAAACATAGAAACTACAGATTATGGTTTTGGGGACAAATAGTTTCACTTCTTGGCTCCTGGATGCAAACTACTGCTCAAGGATTCTTTATATATGAGTTAACCCACTCTCCTGCTTTTCTAGGTTTTGTTGGATTTGCATATGGAATACCGACCTGGTTGTTTATGGTTTATGCAGGGGTGTTTGCCGATAAATTCAGAAGAAGAGATATAATCATTGTAACTCAAATTATAATGATGTTGCTGGCTTTCATTCTGGCATTTCTAACTTTCACACATTTGATTCAGCCATGGCATATAATTCTGCTTGCTTTCCTGCTGGGACTGGCAAATGCTTTTGAAGCACCGGCACGACAGGCTTTTGTAAACGAATTAGTAAACCGGGAAGATTTATTTAATGCTATTGCACTTAACTCAACAATGTTTCATTCAGGTGCTGCTATTGGTCCTGCTGTTGCCGGAATTACTTATGCAGTTCTTGGTCCGGCATGGTGCTTTACAATTAATGGTATATCATTTCTTGGTGTAATCTATAATCTATTCCAGATGCGTTTCGAAAATTCTTTTGTTCGTCCGGTAGGAAAATCAACCTCCAAAGAATTAATAAGCGGCTTCAAATATCTAAAGACTCAAAAATTGGTTTTGTTGTTAATGCTCACAATTGGAATGAGCAGTATTCTTGGAATTGGAATGATGACTGTAATTCCAGCCTGGGCTGTTAAAATCCTTCATGGTGATGCATCAACAAATGGTCTTCTACAAGCCGCAAGAGGAATCGGTGCAGTT
>DAIEQP010000375.1 GCA_027347805.1 Ignavibacteria bacterium
TGTTTTCTTGTATATAATTAAATCGGTTTGACGTTTGATAAAATCTGCTGACACCGCCGGAGTTGCCAATCCATACAAGAGAATTATTGTCTTCGTAAATGCAAAGTATTTCGTTATTTAATATGCTTAATGGTTTTTGCGGATCGTTATAATACCTAAGGATGTTTCCTGTTTCAGCATCTATTTTATTTAGCCCGTTCTTAGTCCCAATCCATATGTTATTTTTTTTATCCTGAGAAATGGCAGTAATATTATCATTCGAGATTGAGTTTGCATTTGCTGCTGAATAACGATACGAAATGAATTTATTAGTTTGAGAATCATATTTCTGTAAGCCAAGCGTACTGGTACCCACCCAAATATTATCGGATCTGTCTTTAAACAAACAATTAATCTTTCTGTAATTTAAGTTGTTTTTGTTGGGATCATCTTCAAAATACCGGCTGATAATTTTTCCATCCTTCTGCATTTTTATCAAACCATTCCAGGTCCCAAGCCACAGGTATCCATCTTTATCTTCCTGAATGCATATAACACTATTTAATGAATCAGGGTTTGGTGTTCCGGCGACCTGCTTTATTACTGTAAAATTATTTGTAGTTGAATTATACTTATTCAATCCATTCAAAGTACCAATCCAGAGTGTTCCCTGTTTATCTTTAAATATGCAATAAATGTGATCATTACTGATGCTGCCGGGTTGTTTGTGGTTGTTTTTAAATCGTATGAATTGTTCTGTAACTGGATTGTATTTGTTAAGACCATCCTGCGTGCCGCACCAAATATTGCCCAAGTTATCTAATTCCAAAGCCCAGATTGAATGATTTGAAATACTCTTCGGATTATTTGGTTCTGGAAGAAAAGCTTTAAAGTTGTATCCGTCAAATCTCGTAAGTCCGTTGTAAGTGCCTAACCAAACAAATCCATTTCTGTCTTGAATAATTTGAGTAACTCCGTTACTTGTTAATCCATCCTCAACAGTTAAATGATAAAATTTTATCTCATTTGCCTGAGAGTAAATGCCGGAATAAAAACAGAAAGTGATTGAAATAAAAAAGCTAACGGAAATAATTTTTTTGAAGAGTGTTTTATTCTTGAACATGAAGAATCCAATATTTATTGAAATAGAATTTTACACGAATAAAAATATGTCTGGCAGAATTATTTGTATTAAATATTATCGTATAATAACAACCCAATTCAATATCGTGGAATTAAATTCTATGATCAAGGCTGGGAAAAAATATTTGGTTTCTTCAAACAAAGTTGAAGAAACCATAAATTAGTCAACAGTAAGTTCCACCAGTTTAGATGATACTCCTGGTAAGACAGCAACCTTTCTTGCCAGCTCCTGGTTTTGTTCATCTGTTCCGCAGATTTCTAAAATCAATAAACCTGAGTCGGCACAGTTTTCCAAAACACCGTCATGAATTCCAAGCCTGGTTTTAATTGTGCAGCCCCAGCCGGTTAATATTTGCTGAACTTTTACAGCAGATTCTTTGCGTTGCCCAACAAGAATAAGAAGAATAGATTTTTTCATAAGTCATCACATTATTTGAATTACAAGAATAAAAGTAGATAAATTGATCCAGGTTATCAAAAATTGTAGTCTTCTAGAAGCAATATTTAAGTGAAACATTCCCTGACTAGCAAAAAAGCAAGTAACATTTGAATATGCAGCGGAGTCTAAATAGTCATCAAATTTAAGGAGAACAAGATGAAGAAAATTCTTACCTCTTTCGTTTTTATAATCATGTTTGCATCAAACTGCGTTTGGGCTCAAAGTGTGCAAGAAAAAATTGATCAGCTGATTCAAAAGTATAATGAGTTCAATTACTTTAACGGAAGCGTGCTGGTTGCAAATAATTTTGAGGTAATGTTTAAAAAAGGATATGGCTATGCAAATGTTGAATGGAATATTCCAAACGATTCAGAAACAAAACACAGACTTGGCTCAATTACAAAACAATTTACATCAATGCTCATAATGCAGCTGGTTGAAAAAGGGAAAATAAAACTCGATGGAAAGATTTGTGATTATCTGCCTTATTATCGAAAGGATACAGGTAATAAAATAACAATAGAAATGCTGCTCACACACCAATCGGGTATACCAAGCTATACCAGCCGCGAAGATTTCCAGGAAAAGCTGATGAGAAAGTTTTATAAACCCGATGATTTTATAAAAGAGTATTGCAGTGATGATCTTGAATTTGAACCGGGTAAAAAATTTCTTTATGATAATTCGGGATATTTCATACTGGGTGCGATAATTGAGCATGTAACCGGAATGACATATGAAAATGCGCTTAGAAAAAACATTTTAGAACCGCTTAACATGCAAAATACCGGATATGATTGGTCGTCAGCAATATTGCCCAAACGCGCATCCGGTTATGAAAGAACAATAACCGGATTGGTGAACGCTCCTTTTCTAGATATGTCTTTGCCTTATGCCGCCGGATCGTTGTATTCAACAGTAGAAGATCTTTTTGTTTGGGATAAAGCATTGCAGACAGAAAAGTTGATTTCAAAAAAATATCTTGATGAAATATTCAAGGGTAGAGTTGATGCATTTGGAGGTAAATATGCTTTTGGGTGGAGTATTCTGAAAAAAACAATTGGTAACGATATGTTTGATGTTATAACTCATGGCGGAGGAATAAATGGATTCAATACTATCAATTATATGATTCCACAAAAAGGTTTGGTTGTAATTTTATTCAGTAATGCTGGCGGTGCCCCGCTTAATGAAATGACCGACAAGATAATTGATATAATTAATGGAAAAGAAGTTAAAATGCCACTCAAATCTCTTGCACAGCACTTACATAAAATAATAGGTGAAGAGGGAATAAAAGAAGCTGTTGAGCAATTCAAACAGCTAAAAGAAGAAAAGGATCTTTTTCTTCTGCAGGAAAGAGAAATGAATAAGCTTGGTTATGAATACCTGGGCAAAAATAAAGTTGATGAAGCGCTCGAGATTTTTAAATTAAACACTCAAGAATTTCCTAAATCATATAATGCGTTTGATAGTTTTGCTGAAGCATTGTTGAAAAAAGGTAATAAAGAGGAAGCAATAGCGAATTACAAAAAATCGTTAGAGTTAAATCCGCGAAGCCAGAGCGGAATTAAAGCTCTCAAAGAGTTGGGTGTTGAAGTAACCGAAAAAA
>DAIEQP010000170.1 GCA_027347805.1 Ignavibacteria bacterium
GTTTAATTAATCAGAGGTATTTTTTGCGTTATATAAAAATTATTTCAATTATTTGCCTCCTTACTATAATAGTTGGAATATTAAATCTTGGTGATACTTCGGCTAGCGAAAGTAATAGCTTTCCCAAGGTTGTGGTTAGTAAAGATTCAGAACCAAATCTTTCAAAAATCTCTTTTGAAAATTTAGGTGAGATGACTGCATCCTGGTATGGACCGCAATTTCATGGCAAAGTAACAGCAAATGGCGAAGTATATAATCAAATGGCTTTAACTGCAGCACACAAGACTTTACCTTTTGGAACATTGCTTCAGATAACGAATTCGAGAAATGGTAAATCAATCATCGTTAGAATTAATGATCGCGGACCTTACATTGAGGGTAGAGACTTAGATCTTTCGAAAGGAACTGCTAAATCACTTGGTATTCTTCATAAAGGCATAGTAAAACTAAAAGTTGAAGAACTGAAAGTGAATATCGACAACACGGCATCAACTCTTAATTAATAAAACTCCCGACCAAGTCGGGAGTTCTCTTAATCACACTACACAAAATCATTCTTGAAGTTTTTTCAAAAATAATTCATATTTAACATAGCTTAAATCCAATGCTTTTAAGGGCTTGTTAATTACTTAATAAATTAATGGAGTTGTTATGAAGAAATTGATAACTGTATTTTTACTGGTTTTGATTGTTTCTTTTCCTCTAAATGCCCAGTTCAAATTGGGGTTAAAGCCAGTTATGGGGTTAAATTTCAATATTCACACCGGTTCTGATTTACCGCAAAGCGGTAGCGGTGTTGGTTTTATCTTTGGAGGACATGCCGATATGGAGTTTTCTAAAAATATTGGTTTACTAGCCGGTTTAATTTTTTATGATAACAGAAGTGGTTCTTATTCAGCAACTGCTTCCGAAGGAGGGGTTTCATATACAGATGATGTTTCCTCTAGCTTGGCTTATTTTCAGATAGAATCATTATTCAAATATACATTACCTTCAAACATTTATTTGGTTGCCGGTCCTGTGCTAGGGTTTAATGTTGAAAGCGAAGGTCAAAGAACGGTTACTTTAACTACTCCAGGTTATTCTTTCCCTGGCGGAGGGACAAGCCAAAAATCGACGGCATCGATTAAAGATACACAGGTGCGTTTCGAATTGAAAATGGGTGCTGGTTATGAAATTCCGCTTACAAGATCCATTGATGTTGTGCCTCAAGTAACGTTTGGATATGGATTGACGAATGTAGTAAAAGATGTTAAATGGAAAATTTTAACTTTCCAGGCCGTAGTAGGTGTAAAATTTAGTGTTATATAATTTATAATACCAAAAGAGAGTGCTTTTAAGCGCTCTCTTTTGGCTTAGGAAGTTGAATTAAAATCGTATTCTTTTTTTCATTTGTAGATACAACCTTTACTTGCCCACCATGTAAAGTCATTATAGATTTCACAACTGAGAGGCCCAATCCAACACCGCTTTTCTTTGAGTTTTGTGAGTTAACGGAACGGTAAAACCGATCAAATATTTTTTCGCGTTCTTCAATTGGAATTTTTTCTCCAACATTTTCGATTTCAATATTGACGTAATCATCAGTCTCTGAAACTGAAACAGTAATATTTGTATCTGGGTCGCCATATTTAACCGCATTATCAATCAGATTAAAAATAGCCTGTTTAAAAAGATCCGGATCTAAGTAAACTGCAGGATTAGTTTTGGCTTCCAGCAAAATGCCCATTCTTTTTTCAAAACCGAGCATTGATAAACTTGTAATTAGTTGATCAAGATATGGAATAAGTTCGGTCTTCTGACTGCTCAATGAAACCAATTTATTATCACTACGTGAAATGAAAAAAAGATTATCAATAATTTTAATTAATCTAATAGTTTCTTCGTGATTGCTTTTTAAAACCTCAATATATTTTTCCACTGGTTTCTCCGAGCGGAGAGCCAATTCAATTTCACCACGCAAAATAGTTAACGGTGTTTTTAATTCATGTGCTGCTAAAACTGAAAATTGGTTCATAAAGTCCAAAGACGTTTTAATTCGTTGTATCATCTCATTCATTTTGCTGATGAGTCTGCCAAATTCATCGTCTTCTTCTCCTCCGGGAATTTTTTCGTCAAGATTTGATGCTGTAATCTCTTCGGTCTTTTTTATCACTTTATCAATTCTGGATAATGATTTTGCCGATAAAAGCATTCCTCCAATCATGGAGATGATTAAAAATATTGGTGTAATCAGTAATAGTATTTCTTGCAGATTATCTAGTGTAACTTTTACAAACTCTTTCGGGTATGCAACAACAATTGTGTATTTGCCGTTTTGAAGCAAACACACCCGAATGTTTTCGCCGGATAATCGAGAATCGTAATAATCAAATATTTCTTCTTCACTTGCTTTATCAGGAAACGAAAGGATAATGTTTTGCAGATTTCCGGTTTTAAAAACTATTTTTTTCTTATTTGAAATCTGGATAAAAGTGTTTCTCCTGTTAAATACAACAACATCATAAATAATATCCCAAACAAGTTCTTCTTCATTTTTATATAATTCACCCGGGCGGAAGGACTCGATATCAATATGTTTTTCTTCTAGAATGTGTCGTATGCTAATTGCCTGTATTTTTAAGGCATAATCAAGATTTCTGTAAGAAGAGTTGTAAAGATAAATGTAAATAACAATGCCAAGCAGAACTTCAAGCACAAGAAATAAGGAAGTATACCAAACTGTAATCCGGAACCTTGATGATCTGAAAAAATTCTTTGGTTGTGTAAACATAAATCCAGCTAATCTTTAATTACATAACCCAAGCCGCGAACTGTGTGAATTAATGCTTTTGAATAATCCTGGTCAATTTTTTGTCTCAACTTATTAATATAAACATCAATTACATTTGTGCCGGGATCAAAATGATAATCATAAACATGTTCAATTAATTTCGTTCTGGATATTATTCTGTTTTTATTTCTCATTAAATATTCTAGAATGGAAAATTCTTTTGGGGTTAGAATAATTTCTTTTTCAGCGCGAGTAACCCGGTGGCTTATTAAATCAATTTTCAGATCATCTAATAAAAGCTGGCTGTCTTTTAGGGAATCTCTTCTTCGTAACAATGCACGAACTCTAGCCAAAAGTTCTTCAAAGGAAAAGGGTTTAGTCAGGTAATCATCGGCTCCTATATTTAATCCGTCAACTTTATCTTTGATGCTGTCTTTAACAGTTAATAATAAAATTGGAGTGGGTATGTCCAACTTCCTTAATTCTTCTGTAAGCTGTAATCCGGTTAGATGAGGCATCATAACATCGGATATTATTAAATCGTAATCTTGTGAGGTTGCCATTGATAAACCTTCTCTGCCGTCTTTAGCAACATCAACGTGGTATAGTTCTTCTTCTAAACCTTTTGATATAAAAGAAGCAACTTTTTTTTCGTCTTCAACTAAAAGTATTCTCATAAAGTTAACATAAACAAAAAAGGAGAGTTAAAAAACTCTCCTTGCAACAATTGACTATGTGACTAGTTATTTCTTTTCTGCTTTTGGTTCAGCTTTCTTTTCAGCTTTTTTTGCTTTTGGCTGTTTGGGTTCAGCTTTCTTTTCAGCTGCTGGTTCTGTTTTTGGTTCAGCCTTAGGTTCAGCTTTCTTTTCTACTTTCTCTGTTTTTGCTTTTACAGGTTCAGCTTTCTTTTCTACTTTAGCTTGAGCAAATGTAATTGAAGATACGAAAGCAGCTAAAACGAGGATTGCTAATAATTTACGCATTGTTTCTCCTTTAATGTGTTTAATTAATTGATTATTACAGGCGAAACATATATTGCGAAGATTAAAGAACTATTAAGAGAAGATTAAAAAAAATTAATAAATAAAAAATATTTTTAACTTGGAATTACATTAATAATTAAAAATATCTTTATCTTATTAAGAAAAACAAAAAAACATATGACTGTTATATTTTCCAAAGCATGTGAACTCGGCCTTCAGTCAGTTCTTTATCTTTCTACAAAAGAAAAAAGAGTTTTTAATTCCACAGAGGTTTCTAACGAATTAAAAGTTCCAAAAGAATTCGTTTCAAAAGTTATGCAGATGTTGACAAGCAGCGGAATAATCGGGTCAAAAAAAGGAAAAAACGGGGGATTCTATTTAGCCAAAAAGCCAGTTGAAATTAAATTGATTGATATTGTTGAAGCAATTGACGGCCTGGATCTCTTTAAAACTTGTGTCCTCGGCTTTCCTGGTTGTTCGAATGAATCACCCTGCCCCGTGCATAATAAATGGGGAAAATTAAGAGATGATGCTTTTAAAATGTTGAGTGAAGAAACTCTCGAAGATTTAAAAGAAAAAACAAAAAACAAGTTGATGTTGATTTAATCTATCTGATTGCTTGAATAAACAAATCTTTTGATGCAGCGACATTAAATTTTTCGCCGCTTAAATTTGACATTAATTTAATATCCTTAAATCCTACTGCATTAAAAACTTTTATTAGTAAATCTTTTTTGTATGGATAAATGCGTGTTGTTAATAATTGATGATCCGCAGGATTATTTTGTGAAAATTTGAGAATGTTAAAATTTATATCTCCGTTTATAAAATCATAGAATCTAACAAAATAATTATCTTCCATTGATTTGATGCTTACAATTCTTTCTTTCTTTTCCGAAATCAGTTGATAATTTAGTATATGTATAAATACTTTTCCCCCTTCTTTTAGCAAATCGTAAAAACGCTGAATAGTAGAGTAGATAGTATTGCCTTCAATGTTGGCTAATGTATTACCAAGAGAAACAACAGCATCAAATTTATTATTTAATTTAACTGGAATGTTTAGAACTGCATGTTTATTGAAGGCAACATCAACATTTAACTTCTTTGCATTATCCTGTGCAAGCTCAATCATTTTGGTGGAAGGATCAAATCCCAAAACAGTATGCCCATTTAATGCTAGCGCAATTGAATCTACACCGCTTCCGCACCCCACATCTGCAATACTTAATTTATCAGGGAATAATTTTTCGAAAGCGTTTTTCATTTTAGCCAGATTATCTTCATAGTTAATCATCTGATCATAAAATCCGGAAGCAGTATCATAAAAAGTTTTATTCTCTAACATAATTTTACTTACTTATAATTCAACCTTTTGAAGAATTTCACCCTCAATTCCTATTACAACAACAGTAACCGGAATTTTCCTGTTAGCATGTTCAACCGCTTGCTGTGCAAGCTGGGCCAAACCTCCGCAACAGGGAACCTGCATGATGACAACCGTTATGGATTGAAGACTTGCGTCGTTAATCATAGTAATTAACTTATCGAGATACACTTGTTTGTTTGAATCTAATTTGGGACAAGCTATTGCAATTGATTTTCCTTTTATGAAATCTTTATGAAAATCTCCGTAAGAAAAAGCACAACAATCAGCCGCCAATAATAAGTTGGAATTTCTGTAATATGCCGCTGTTGGAGAAACAAGATGTAACTGAATTGGCCATTGTGTTAATTGAGATTTTCTTTGACCCGTTTCATCATCTTCATTTTCTTTTATGAATAATTTTTCCTGAGACCCCGGGCATCCACATGAAGCAGATTGTTTTGGCTGCTCATCAAAAACCGGGACGGGAATATTATGATCATTCAAATAATCAATTGCCTGTGTAAGAAATTCAAATTCTTTATGGTCACGCATGTGCTTAAGGTGAGCTTTTATAACATTTGGACCACCCTTAACAATTGTTTCCATTACTTTCTTTTCATCATAAGGTTCAGCTTCCCTTTCTACAACTGTAAGCGCACCAGTAGGACAATGACCAAGACAAGCTCCTAATCCATCACAAAAAAGATCGCTAATTAACCTCGCCTTACCATCAATTATTTGAAGCGCCCCTTCATGACATTCAGGAACGCAGTTACTACATCCATCACATTTTTCTTCATCAATCTGAATTATTTTTCTAAGCATTATTAATTCCTTAAAATAAGAATTTTTATTCCGATTAAAGATAGTAATCATAACGAACAGACGCAAGGAAAATTTTGAAAGATGAATTAAATATTCTTTTGACAAAGAGGGCATTTATAACTATGTTATAATCAGAAAAAATAATCTGATTTCAAATTTTGAAAGATAGTATGGAAAAGAAAAGCAAGATTGTAAGAAATAATGAAAAACCGATTCAGAAGATTAGGTTTTCAATTCAATTAACATTTGCGATGCTTTGTATTTGGATAGGAATAGAGTTTTCGCAGTTCATAAAATTTTTAGAAAGCAGCGGAGCGGCGGGTTCTTCGTTGCGCCCCCCTGGAGTTGAAGGATTTTTACCAATAAGCGCAATGATGAGTGTTGTATTGTATATAAAATCGGGAACAATTCACGGAGTTCACCCGGCTGGTTTTTTTATTTTCTTGGCAATTATAGGAATGTCTTTTCTTTTCGGGAAATCATTTTGCAGCTGGTTATGTCCAGTTGGATTTATTTCAGAACTGGTTGGAGATTTTGGAGAACGGATACAAAAAAAGATTTTCAAGAAGAGAATAAAAATTTGGAAGTTTCTCGATTATCCTTTGCGCTCACTAAAGTATTTATTGATGGCGTTTTTTGTTTATTCTGTTTTATCTATGAGCACTTTAGCTTTAGCATATTTTCTCGGCGGCGATTATAATATAATGGCAGATGTAAAAATGTGGTACTTTTTTGCACACATTTCAAGGTTTGCACTTATCGTTATTGGTGTACTATTTCTACTTTCTATTGTTTACAGAAATTTTTGGTGCAGATACCTCTGTCCTTACGGTGCACT
>DAIEQP010000204.1 GCA_027347805.1 Ignavibacteria bacterium
TTTTAATAAATCTTTCGATTTTTTAATTATTATCTCTTTTGTGTTTTTGTAGCCCGGTTTTTGATTTCTCAGCTCGTTGATTTTTTTCTGCTTCTCAGCTGTAACCGCCTTATTAGGAGGCAAAGTATAAACAGAAAAAAAATTTTTCGAGTGACCGGTTAATCTGTTTGTTGCAATCATCCGTATCCATCTGTCAATAAAATCCTCTTTTTTATTTTTCTTTCGCTCTGCTAAATATTTTTTTAGACTAACTATTTCGGCTTCTGTATCCTGATGATAAAACATTTTCAGATCTAAATCAGCCCTGGCTTTAGGATCAAAATTAATTTCATTTAATCTGTTTTTGATTTCATTAACCTCTGGAATTTCAAGTCTGGGTTTTGCCAACATTGCACTAAGAGGATTGACATCATTAGCTATTACATTTCTATTTAATAAAGCCGCTTCAATTGCTGTTGTTCCTCTACCGCTGAAAGGATCGTAAATTATATCTCCCGGTTCAGAAAAATTATTTATAAAAAAACCGGGTAGCTGAGGTTTAAAACATGCACGGTAGGATATTTCATGAAGTGAATTCCCTTTTCTTTGTCCCGAAGTCCAAAATTCATTTGTAAATCTTGGAATCTTTCTGCCATTTATTTCAACTTCATCACAAACTGTTTTTTGTGATTGCGCGCCGTCATTATTAAGCTGAAATATTGAAAGAAATTTTAGAATAGAATCGTTTGATGATTTTTTTAGATTGGATTTTAGCTCAGTAATCTTTTTTTTATTCATCACAAATTATACTACCAGCCCGGATATGTAATGCTGACAGATTCCAGACTACCTCTCATTCGGATTGAGATTGTGTGATTTTTAAAACCGCGCTTAGGACTTGTAACAGTCAGCTGATAAAAACTGAGAGAATAATTATTAAAGAAAGATTTAATATTATTCATAAATGGAGTAATGCTGCCGAATTCACTATTCATATAACCTGATACACCAACCGTTTTCAAAACGTCTTCGCGCAAATCGCCCTTATATCCCATTGTGTAAACACGTTTTCCGATAACAGCATTAACAGCATCCGACAAATTTCTTTTTCCTGCTGTATCATCACCATCCGATAAAACAATCATTACATTCTGAATTAAATTATCAACCATGAAAAAATTATTCATGCTGCGAGCAACATCTGCTACTGCACCATAAAAATCTGTTGAAGTTACACCTGTATTTATTGAGTTTATCTGGGCAATTGCTTCCGTTGCGCCTACTCCGGTTGGAACTGCCGCACCTTTAGGAATCAGACTTTCACTAAACTCATAAATAAAAAAGTTGGATGTATAAGGATTTGCCGCATTAAGAATATTTACAATATAAGCCGCGTCAGCTTTCATTCTTGCTAAACTGTTTGAACCAGTAACACTTGAACTGTTATCAATTAAAATGTGTATTGGGACAATAATTTTAGCTGGATCAACAGCAGCTAATTTTAGATTGGATTCACGGAGCGGTTCGCCGTCTTCATAAATATCAAGTTTGTCTAATGTTAAACCGGTAACACCAATACCGGATGCATCGAGATTCTGGAACAAAATATTGATATCATGATCAACATTAATCTGCGTTTTAAAATCATAAACCTTCAAATAATTTGAAGCAGTTGCGGGTAAATCTTCCGTTTGAAAATATTTTACATCGGAATCCGTCCATGTACCCGATGGCAGGATGACACGAATCCGCCATGCATACCATGTTAGATAACTTAACGTACCAGTTGAATATCCGGTTATATCAGCCGCAGAGATTGCAGGATTTGTTTTCCATGACGTTGTTAAAGGAACAACGCCAAGATTTGTTGTCGGTTCAATAAACACCTGGTAAACCGATCCTTTTTGAGCAGTTGATTTCCATTGAAGATTTACTCCTAAAACTGAAATAGCTTTTTTAGCAGAATCAGGATACTGCAATTGAATTAATGATGTTGTTGTAGTAGTTGTTGTGGTGGTGGATGAAGTAGGTGTTTCATCACTGCTAAATGAACAGCTTGAAAAAATGATAAAAATTACAGGTAGTAACCAGATTATTCTTATCGGAATTTTTATCATTAAGAAATCCTTGCTGTTCTGCTAACTAAATATAATTAAAAATATTTTTATAAGAAGGGACTTAGCTATCGAGAGCAGCGATTCTTTTTTTGATTGAAGGATGGCTATAGAAGAACCATTCAACAAATGGATGAGGCTCTTTGTCTGACAAGTTTTGTGTGGTCAATTTTTCTAAAGTAGATGCAAAAGCGTCTCTTTTGTTTGTAACTTGAATAGCATATTTATCGGCCTCATATTCATATTTGCGTGAAATCCAATTTGTTATTGGCTGCTGTACTAATCCAATTAACGCACCCCAAAGCATTAATAATGGAAGAGAGGCAATTTGTGTTATACTTGAAAAGCCAAACCAGTTTAATGAGAGCTGATGCAATTGAGCAATCAAATAGAATATTAGAAAACTTGAAATGGTGCTAATGAAAATATTCTTGATTATATGTTTCCTTTTATAATGCCCAAGTTCATGCGCAATTACTGTCTCAATTTCATCTTCACTGTAATTATCCAAAAGAGTGTCGCCGAGTAAAATTCGTTTTGTTTTACCCAATCCTG
Organism: Ignavibacteria bacterium; assembly: GCA_027347805.1. GTDB lineage: Bacteria > Bacteroidota > Ignavibacteria > Ignavibacteriales > Melioribacteraceae > Stygiobacter. The sequence continues at coordinate 2,649 of DAIEQP010000204.1, forward strand.
TAAATGCGGCGTTTGCCTTCTTCGTATTTTTACTCATATCAAACTTAAATACGTTTTCAACTTTCAAACCAGCATCTTTAGATAAACGTAATATTCTTTCTTTCAGATTTTCATTTTCGATCGGGGTTACTTTATAAAATATTGGTAAAATAATTATAGGCACGATTTGAGCAAGAATTACTGAAAGAATAAACATCAAAACACTAAACGGAAGCCACCACATTAATCCGAAAGTCTTTATAACCCAGTAAAAAAGTAATAATAATGGAAGTCCGATTGCACCGCCTACCAAAGTTTCTTTTATGCCTTCCCAAATCCACTTTGTAAAAGTCTGATTCGAAAGATTGTATTTATGTTCAAGATAGAAATCCGTATAATAATTTAAGGGCCAAAAAATCACTGATATTAGAATCCCCATTCCAAGCACAAAAGAGATTAGAAGAAGATAATCGTTGCCGGTAAAATTTCTCAGATAATTTTCAAGATTGGAACTAATCCCGGTAAAAAGAAAAAATGCAACTAAAAGAAATGAAGCAACACCTTCAAAGATTCCAAAACCAAGTTTAATGTTGCTGTATTTTTTTGCGGTTGAGTTGTCGGTCATTAAATCTGCCCGATAGCTTTATTTTGAACCCAGCCGATCTTTCCATCAATCAATCGAATTCTCACCCACTCGCCGACACTGTCTTCAACTTTGAATTTTATTCCTTCATGGATAACAAAAGCATCATTGCTTTTGAGATCAGGAGTTACTTTTACAGTGTAAGTTGATTCAAGAAGAATACCGTAATTGGAAGATGATTCACGGCTGATTCTTGCAAATAGAAGCACCGCTAAAATTATTAAGATTGATAATGAACCAGAAGCTGTTAAAAATGCAATTCTCTGAATTCTATTTTTCTTTGAAAAGAAATAAAATGCAATGCTTCCAAGCAGAATCCAGAAAACAATTACTACTAAAAGTGACCAGCCGCTTACACCAAATAAAGTTACCAATCCTTCCCACCATGCAACGATGAAAAGCTTTGGCACTTCAGTTATTTTATCAAATGTTCTTGCGTTGGCAATTTTCAAATTATAAACCAGATCTTCGTTATTCGGCTCAAGCTTCAATCCTTTTTCATAATTAAATATTGCCAGACCAATCCTTCCGTCTTTGAAAAATGAATTTCCCAGATTGAAATAGAGAGCTCCGCTTTCGTAACCCTGAGATAATATTTTCTGATAATCTGAAATTGCTGCGGAATAATTTTGTTCCTGGTAAGATTTATTCGCACGTTTCATCAAATCTTCAGGTGATTGAGCGAAAATATCTTTTGTAAAAAATATTACCAGAATAATCGCAGCAGTAGTAAATAATTTTATAGCTCCTCTTTTCATCACCAATCCATTAGTTCCAGAGTTTATCATTTCTTTTTTCCTCCGATTGATGAATCAAGTTCGACAATAACTTTCACAGTCTCTTCATACATCTCATTTGCGGCCGCCTGCATTTCACCCTGCGGTGCAAAGCGGGCAAACTCACATTTCTCAGCAATCTGCTTAACCCTGTTCAATAATTCATCATTAACATTTCTTGATATTAATTTCTCTTCTGCTTTCTCTAAAGTAAATTCTGATTTTTGTATTGAAAGTTTGTCTTCAAGATATCCGAATAAAGCAAGTGAAATTTCGGAATAGAAACTTGTTGTTTGTTTATTATCAAGCGCTGCTTTGGCAAGTTTTAATCTCTTACGGGCTTCCTTTTCGGCTTTCTGGAATTTCATTAGCTGAACATTGCCGTAAAGTTCATCCTGCTTGCGTTTGTAAACAAAAGCTCCGACCAAACTTAAAAATGGAACTACAAGTGAAATCCAGAACCACGATTTGATTAGAGAAATTTCCTGTTTTGGTTCAAGATTAAAATCTGATGTTTTAATGAAGCGTATATCTTCATTCAAAAGTTTTACATCCTCTTTGCTTACACCTTGTGTAACTACTTCTCCGCCGACTCCCTGTTTAACATTTATCCGAAATGGCTGCGATTTTAGTATAACATATTTTCTAGTTGAGGGATTAAAATAAGTAAACTCAACAGGTGGAATTTCTTTTTCACCTGCTGATCTAGGCACAATTAAATAATCAATGATTTTTTGTCCCGAGATTTGAGAACCCTTATTAATGTTTTCAATAGTTTTCGGATCGTACTTTTCAAATCCGGCAGGCAGCTGAGGTTCAGGTGCTTTCAATAATTTTATGTTGCCGCTGCCGCTAACATTAAGCCTGAGAGTAAAACTTTCATTTGTAACAACATTTTGTTTGTCAACTTCAGCTTTAATTGAAAAATTTCCAACTGCACCATTGAATGAGCCTGGTGCACCGGATGGTAGCGGATCAACTTCAATCTTTAAAGTATTTGATTTTGTTTTTAACTCAACAGTTTCGGTTCTGCCAAAAAATGAATCATTAAAAAATTCATCAAACATATCATTGCCGGTTCTTTTCTTTTTTACAATAACCGGAACGTTTAATTCAAAAGGTGTTACACTCAAACTTCCTGTTCTGCTTGGGAATAAAGCAACCTGTTTGATTTTTGCTACGCGATATCTTTCACCTTTGTACATCTCAAGGTCAAAATTAATCTGCTGGATTGGTCCAATTTCTTCAGACCAAAATCCTTCATAAGATGGCAGCTTGGAAATTTGCGGTGAAGCAATATTTAATTTAGTATAAAGTTTATATGTAACAGTAATCTGTTCTCCAAGAAGCGCCCTGGATTTATTAGCTTCGGCAACAATGAAAACACCTTTTGCCAGTTCCTGCTGATTCACACTGCTTCCCTGCGCCTGCTGCTGCTGTTGCGGCGAGCCCTTCTCAACTTTTATTTTCAACGGCTGTGATGAATAACTTTTTCCGCCATAATCTACAGAAGCACTTCCAATTGTATATTCGCCAATATTTACAGGCTGTAAAATATATGAAAGACTTAGCGAGCCGGATACTTTTCCATTTATGATTGACATACTGGAAGACTGATTTGGACCGCTAAGAATTCTAAAACCGTCAAAACGTGGAGGACGAAAATTTGTAATACCATTTACATCTCCCCCTTCAAAAGTAAAATCAACCTGGAAACGGTCTCCCTGCCCAACAATAGTTCTATCTGCCGAAACGTTAAACTTTTGCGCAAAACAAGTCCCGGCTAAAAACATTAGTGACAGGAAAAATAATTTTATGTTTGATCCGGAAATATTTTTCATAAATTTTTCTCTCAGCGAATATCTTGAATCAATATATGCTACCAGTCTTTATCTGTTGAAAATGGTTTTCCTTTTACTTTTCTAATTTTCTTCTGCATATCTTTTTCATTGTTCTTCATTGCTTCTAAAATTCTCTGAGCTTCCTCTTTTGAAATCTGGTTTTTTTGTTGCTGTTGCTGCTGCTGTTGTTGGTCTTTCTTCTGATCTTTTTTGTCCTGCTTATTCTGCTGATCCTGATTTTTTTGCTGATCTTTATTCTGGTCTTTATTCTTGTCGTTTTTATTCTGCTGGTTCTGTTTATTCTGATTTTGCTTCATCATATTAAGAGCATACGACAAATTGTATTTGGTTTCCAGATCCTCGGGGTTAGCTTTCAATGCATTTTTATAAGCTCCCACACTTTCCTGAAACTTCTGCTGCTTCAGCAGCGAATTGCCTACATTATGATAAACGCGCGACTTATTTAATTTATTATCTGTAAATGATAATGAATTTTTATATGCCTGGATTGCTTCATCATATCTTCCCTGTTTGTAATATGCATCACCAAGATTGAAGTGGCCCTCGAATCCCTGCGGATCTTTTTCAAGACTTTTTTTGAACTTTACTTCTGCATCTGCATATTTATTTGCTTTATATAAATCAACACCATCATTGTTCAATGTTCTTTTGCTTTGCCCAAAACTAATTGAAATGCTAATTAGCAGAAGAAACGAATAGATAAATTTATTTTTCATCTAACTTCTCCTTTCCTCAGCTGTTCAAATTTATCAAGCCACTTAGTGCGTTTGGATGTCATCATAAATTCTGCAATAAGAATTAGTAATGCAGGAATTAAAAAATAATAGAAGCGGTCTTCATATTCAGTAACTCTTTTGGATCCGTATTCTGATTCCTGAATTTTTCCCAGATCAGTATAAATCTGGTCAAGTTCATCCTCGGTATTTGTCCCGCGATAATATTTTCCATTTCCTTTTGATGCGAGATTTTTAAGAGTCTCTTCATCAAGTTTTGTTAAAACAACCTGTCCCTGGTTATCTTTTTTATAGCCGATCTGGTTTCCGGAATCATTATAAATTGGAATTGGTGTTCCTCCGGGTGAACCCAAACCGATTGCATAAACAGAAACATCTTTTGAATTTGCTTCAGAGATTGCGCTTTCAATATTTCCTTCATGATCTTCGCCGTCTGTAATCAGAACAATTGCTTTCTTTGTACCATCATCATATCTGAATGATTTTAGAGCAAGTTCAAGCGCGGAGCCAATATTTGTTCCGGGTTGAGGAACAGTATTAAGATCGACTGCATTCAAAAATAAATTTGCTGCGGCATAATCTGAAGTTAATGGAAATTGGATGAATGCTTGTCCTGCAAAAACAACCAGACCCAACCGGTCACCCTGCAATTTTTCCATCAGTCTTGAAATTTCATACTTTGCTTTTTCAAGTCTGCTCGGTTTAATATCTTCTGCAGCCATGCTTTTGGAAACATCGAGAAGAATATAAACATCAATACCAACCTGTTTTACATCTTCTATCTTTGTTCCTATTTGCGGATTTGCAACAGCAATTATCAGCATTGTCAGTCCTGAAAGCAAAACGCCGAATTTTATTGCAGACTTGAAAGTGCTTCTTTCAGGGAACAAAATTTTGTGAAGTTTTATCCCTGCAAATTTTTCCAAAAGTTTATTTTGATTTTTCTGAACATACCAGTATAAAACTACCAATGCAGGTATAAGCCAAAGAAGATATAAAATTGCACTGTGCCCGAATCTTATCATGGTAATCTTTTCAAATAAGTTTTAGATAATCCAACTTCAACAAGCATAAGCAATAAGCCGGTAAGCGCCCAGCCAAAATAAAGTTCTTTTGCATGCCTGTAAGAAGTTATTTCAGTTCTTGTTTTTTCCAGTTTATCGATTTCTTCATAAATCTCAGCGAGCTTTCTGTTGTTTGTAGCTCTGAAATATTTGCCGCCTGTAACGCCAGCTATTTGCTTCAATAAATTTTCATCAATTTCTACTGGAACCATCTGGTAACGAATTCCAAACGGGGTTTGAAACGGATATGGCGCCTGCCCAATTGTACCGACACCAATTGCATAAATTCTAATTCCAAATTTTTGAGCAATCTGTGCTGCCGTCAAAGGATCAATTTCACCGGCATTGTTAACACCGTCAGTAAGTAAAATCATTACTTTACTTTTTGATTTACTGTCTTTCAATCTGTTAACACCGTTTGCAATTGCATTTCCTATTGCAGTACCATCTTCAATCATTCCCATATGAATATCTTTGAGCAGGTTGCTCAGCACCGAGTAATCAATTGTAAGCGGGCACTGTGTAAAACTTTCTCCAGAAAAAACAACAAGACCGATTTTGTCAACCGTTCTGCCTTTTATGAAATCATCAATTACATTTTTAGCTGCTTCAAGTCTGTTCGGCCTAAAATCTTCGGCTAGCATACTTCCGGAAATATCAAGCACCATTGCAATATCAATTCCTTCTGTATAAATATTTTCTCCAGATGAAAAAATTTGAGGACGGGCAGCTGCAATTATTATAAAAGTTAATGCAGCTAATCTAAGATATGCTGGTGCATGAGCTAATTTCTCTTTTAATGTAATCGGTGCCTTTCCAAATACCTGCAAGGATGAAAATGTTACATCAGGATTTATTTTTTCTTTTTTCTTCCAGAACCAGTAACCAAGCGCTGGAATAAAAAGAAGTAGAAGAAGTACAAACGGATAAGCAAATGAAATATTACTTAACATTTGTCTCTCCATTTTCAGAAGTAGTTTGCACTGCAGAAGCTTCCTGTTTTAATACCGGAATTGTCTTCTTAACAATCTCAAATGCCTGTTTCATCATTTCATCATTAACCTGAGGCATCGGTTCAAACTTTGCGAACTTTACAAGGTCGGCATTCGAAAGAAAACTTTCTACTGTTTTAAAAACATTTTTCGCTTCTTCAATCAGACTCAACACCGGTAAAATTTCGGAAGACGGCATTTCCAATGCGCGGAAGCCGAAGCGGCTTTCAAAATATTCACGCACAATTTCAGTTACTTCACTATGAAATTCTTTAACCTTTCCATTTTGCCATAATTTCTTTTGTTCAAGTTCATCAAGTTTAGCTAATGCAATTTCGTGTGGCGGAATTTTTATTTCCGGTTTCATTTCAATTTTTGCCGACTTCTTATTTTTCCAGTATTTATATCCAAAGTAAGCGCCGGCAATAATTCCAAGAAACAACAAAACTGCCAGAGCAATCATCCACCAGGGTAATGAAATTGTTAATGGCTCTTTTACATCGCGAATGTCTTCTTGTGTATTTACCTGTAGAGTTGTTACAGTAATATCAAAAGGAAGTGTTGAAATGAATTTTTTATCACCGGATTTTCCCTCGCTGTAAAAAACCTGGATTGAAGGAATTGTAACCTTTCCTGAATCATACTTTGAAAAAATAAATTTATGCAGCTCAATTACTTTTCCATCTTTTTCTTTTTTATCAACAGGCAGCGTGTTAATATATTCCAAAACTTTTAGACTGTCTTTAATAGGCGGAAGCGAAACATTTAAGCTTTTGTCGTAATGGAGTTCAAGAGTTAATGTTATATAATCGCCAACTTTATAATTGGAAGTATCAGTTGTAGCTGAAGCAGAAATAGATTGTGCTTTGAGTGAAATGAAAGTAAAAAATAGAACAAGAAAAATTTTGAAGAAACTTTTTACCATCTTTTCTCCCTTTGCTTAAAGAAATCTACAAGCGGTTTAACATAGGAACCTGAGGTCTCAATTTCTATAGAATCAAGACGGCTGGAAAGGAAAAGCGATTTCCGGTATGAAGTGAAATTCCGACTTTGTTCAATAATATTTTTCTTTACAATTTTATCGCTTGTATCGATATATCTAATCTCTCCTGTTTCAGCATCTCTGAATTTTACCAATCCAAGCTCAAGCATTTCCTTTTCCCGCTGATCCTGCAGAACAATTCCAATTAAATCGTGTTTATTGCCGACAATTTTTAAAATTTTATCGTAGCCGCCGTCAAAAAAATCTGAAATTAGAAATACGATTGCTTTTTTCTTTATTGTATGATTGAAATATTCAAGTGCTTCTTTGATGTTAGTCTGATTTCCCTGCGGTTCAAACGAAAGAACTTCTCTTATTATTCTTAACGAGTGTGTCTTTCCTTTTTTGGGCGGAATAAATTTTTCAATCCTGTCAGTAAAAAGAATCAGGCCGACTTTATCATTATTTTTTAGAGAGGAAAATGCAAGAATTGCACTTAACTCAGCGGCAATCTGCTGCTTAGTTTTTTCACCGGATCCAAAACCAAGTGAACCGCTCATATCAACAAGAAGCATAACAGTTAATTCGCGTTCCTCTTCAAATATTTTTACAAATGGATGTCCGAACCTTGCGGTAACATTCCAGTCGATACTTCTAATATCATCGCCGGGCTGATATTCACGAACTTCTGCAAACTCCATTCCTCTTCCTTTGAATACAGAATGGTATTCACCGCTGAAGACTTCATTTACAAGTCCGCGGGTGCGAATTTCAATTTGCTTTACCTGTTTAAGTAATTCTTTTGTCAGCATATCAAGTTTTTAATTTTCATCAGTCACTCTGAAGTATTTTCAGACTCATGACAAACGTTTACCATTAAGGTACTTCAACCCTGTTAAGAATTTTAGTGATAATTGTTTCGGAAGTTATATCTTAGGCTTCGGCTTCGTAAGTAACGGCGATACGATGACGCAGCACGTCCATGCAAATTGAACGGACATCTTCCGGAATTACATAACCTCTGCGGCGGATAAATGCCATTGCTCTTTCACCTAACGCTAGGTTGATTGTTGCACGGGGTGAACCACCGTAACTAATTAAATCTGTCAATTCATCAAGGCCAAAATCTTTCGGAGAACGAGTG
>DAIEQP010000205.1 GCA_027347805.1 Ignavibacteria bacterium
TTTTAATAAATATAATCCTGATAAAAGAACAGTGCATATTAATCCAGCAAGCAGAGGAAGTTTGAATACAAGACTGAAAAGGCTACCTGCCATTAAAATATATGGAGCCGGGGAAACAAGAACAAAGACAATTACTGAAGATAATATTCCAACTTTTCTTCCATAAACTTCTTCTATTTTATCCGGTATTGTAAAAAGAGATGCCTTCCTGATCTTCTTTGCAAAGAGAAGTGCAAATATAATTGCAAAAATGTAGTAAGGTAATCCCTGTGTAAACCAGCTAAGAAGGCCATACCTGTATGTGAATTCTCCAACTCCAAGAATTCCGCCATACCAGGTTGCAACGTTTGTCATTATAAAAAGTATTAACCCGACTTTTCTATTTGAAAGAAGATATTCTTCCGAATCACCTTCCTCTTCTTTTTTTGGCAGCAGACCGATAAGAGTAAGAAGAATAAAAAATGCAATTATTATTGATATATCAAGCAGGTTAAATGAGACCATTTTCTTTCAACACCTTCAAGTCTCTTACAACAAATATTTTTCCTCCCCTTACATTAAGGGAAACATTTTCAGCAATTGCAGAATTGCTTGTGCTCTCTTTTTCGCCGAAAGGCAGTGAAGTATTTTTCAAAGGATATTTAAGCCCTTTCGAAGTAATTTTTGTTTTCCTGTCGAAGCCATAAAGAGAAATTGTCTCTCCAATTTTTGTTTTGATTAGAATGCTGCCCCTATAACCGTCAAGTATTGAGTTGTGATGAACAATCCTGATTTTAATCTGATCAAAGAATTTAAGTACAATCCCAAGGTTACAGAATGAATGATCCAGCCTGTCGCCTGTTCCGCCCAAAAGAACAACTTCGCCAAATCCTTTTTTAATTGCAGTTTTCAAACACTTTTCAACATCAGTGTCATTCTGCCGTTTGATATTTATAATCTTTGATTTACCCTTATAAAAATCAAGCACCTCAGGATTAATTGAATCAAAATCCCCAACAATATATTCAGGGATTAAATTAAGTTTGTAAGCAGAATTTGATCCGCCGTCTGCGCAAAATATTGTATCATATCCCCTATTATAAAAAAAGAGGACTTCACTTTTAGTTGGTGCATTGCCATTGGCAATGATTATACATTTTTTCATAAAGAGAGTTTAATACCTGCCAGAATATTTCTTTCTGCGGCCGGGAAAAATTCCGCACCGATTGCATTTGCCGCATATAAGTTATCAAATATATTATTTATCTGAATGAACAGTTTTACATTATTAATATTTGGAATCGAATTCAAATCGTAAGCAGCATAGAAATTGAAAACCCATTATGGATCAACTTTATTGTCGCTGTAATTTGTCAAATTGGTATAATTTTTCAAAAGTGTAAAAAGGCTTTCGCCGTAATTATCGGAATAATATTTCCCTACAAATTTGGATGACAGTTGAGCAAATAGATTTTCATAGTTCAATTTAAGTACTGCATTGAAAGTTGCAGAAGGAAACCCTGCGATTGAATTATCAACAAGACTAATATCTTTCGCGCTAGTATTACCTGAAACATCTGTTGCTATTACATAAACAGCTCCGGATGAAATTAAATTCCTGCTCAGACTTCCATTAACAATAAATTCCACATTCGAATTGAACCTGTAATTTATATTTGTTTCAATTCCATAGTGTGTTGTTCTTTCCATATTTCCAGTTACCGGCTGTCCAAACCTGTCAAGCTGTCCCTGCTTTACAATTTCATTTGAGAAGGACATATAATAACAATTTAACGATCCGGAGAAATTTCCTGAATTATATAGAGTTCCAAGTTCAAAATTGTTCATCACTTCTGGCTTTACCAACGGATTTGAAAAATCATATGCACCGTTGCTGTTTGTTTCAAACTGTGGTACAGCGCCCCCGCTTGATTCAGCTGCATCATAATAATTCTTCAATCTTGGTTCCCTGCTGACACGGGCAAAGTTTAAATACGTACTGAACTCCGGGTTAACTTTGTAGTTAATTCCAATCCTGGGATTAAAGAAAAGGTTACTAATTGAAAAATTATTGCTTACAAATTTTTCATTTAATATTCTGTATTTATGATAAGCAAGCTGGGCTTCAATAAGCAGATTCACCTGTTCATTCACTTTGTAATTTTCATTTGCATAGAAATTTATAATACTGTTTCCCCCTTCATATTGATAGTACCTGTAATCTTTCTGTATTCCGGATGGTAGATTATCTGCAAAAGCTATACTTCCCCAATGGATTGAATTATGAAAACGGAATTCGCCGCCAATAATCAGTTCTCCATCTTTATGTGCTATACTAATTCTTGGAATCCATCCCCATTGTGTATTATCAACCATAGCATGTATTAATGCATTACCTGGATTTGTAGTTACATTAAATCCATTCTGTTTAGTTAAACGGAAGTATGAAGTGTCAGCCCATGAAGCATCATAATCAAAGAAACCATTGCCGAGAACAACAAACAAGGCAGAGTTAAGAGAAACAGATTCGTTTAGTTTATATTCATTAAGCAATTCAAAGTGAGGCTGAGAAAAATTTTCTATCTCTTCAGGTCTTCTTTCAAGTGCATAGGTGTATTCTTTATCATCACTTTCCCAGTATGAATAATTTGCCTTTCTGAGATTACGGTCTTTGATAGCAAATTTAGGAAGACCTGTGTATGCGAGACCATCTGCAATCAGCCCTCCATAAATATTTATCTGTGAAGAAAAATTACCATCGTATCTTACAGCTGAAAGATGATATGACTTTAAATCAACCCAGCTTAAATCCCTGTATCCAGTACTTAATGTTTGAGATAATTTGGCTGAAAAAGAATATTTACCGTTGACCAGCCCGCTTGAAGCGAGGATTGAATATTTTCTTGAATTATATTCACCCGCCGAAGCGCTTAATTCAAATCTTGGTTTATCTGAAAAAGAGGAAGTGAGAATATTAATTGATCCTCCGATAGCTGGATAACCTGCTAAACCGGATCCAGCACCTCTCTGAACCTGTATTAAATCTGTGTTTTCTAAAAGATCAGGAAAATCAAGCCAGTAAACATTATGATCTTCCGGGTCATTTTGCGGAATACCGTTTATTGATACAGAAATTCTGCGCTGATCAAAGCCCCTGATGCTTAAATAATTATAACCAAGTCCATTTCCATTTTCAGAGTAACTCGTTACAGAAGGAAGATAACTTAACAGCTCCGGGAAATCCTGGTTTGTGTAGGATTTAATTATTTCTTCCCTTTTCAATTTAGAAAAACTCATTGGTGTTATTCCGGTCTGTCCAATATTTCCTTTAACAAGAATCGTTTGCGTTGACATCAATTTGGGAATCAGGAATACTTTATTGCCTGATTTTAGAAAATTATTAAGAGAAATCAATTGAGTTTCAAACCCAACCAGTGAAAACTTAATATTGTCAGAATCCTGGAATTCCCCTTTTAACACGAATGAACCATTTTCATCTGTAGAAGCAGCAATATTTTTTGTATGGATAGAAACAGTAACAAAACTTACAGGCGAATTAGTTTCCGAGTTGTAAACTATTCCTGAAATTGTCTGCTGTGCTTCAAGATTAATAAAAAGGAATAAGAAAAGAATAAATGAGTGTTTCATTTTACCTCCTGCGTAAAATTAAAAAGCCGTTTGGGGAAAACGGCGACTCAATTACTCTGGGTTCGTTTTCCTACGCTGGCATTATCCAGTTCAGGTTCAAGGGTGTGATCTCAGCGCCTTTCAATAAAGGGCACCCCTAACAGCTTTTTGTGTTTAAGAACTAATTAATTGTGAATTTTTATTTTTTGACCAACCTTAACGTTTTCGTCGTTTAATTTATTCCATGTAACAATATCAGATACTTTAACATTATTCTTTTTTGCTATAGACCAAAGATTTTCGACTTCTTTAACAGTATGAATCTTTATAGAACTTTTCTCATCGGAACTTACATTACTGTCTGATTCTTTTTCTTTTGCAACCTGGTAAATCAGTAATGCTTGTCCTTCAGATAATTTATTGCTCTTAAGACTATTCCATTCTTTCAACTCATCAACAGTAATTTTGAATTTCTTTGCAATAGTAAATAAGGATTCCCCTTCTTTTACTTTATAAAGTGATGCTTTACCGCTTGAAACTGTTTTAGACTGACTTTTTTCTGCAAGACCTGATTTAGTTTTGGAAACAGAAGCAGTTGATTCCGAATAAATCTTAATTGATTTACCGGCAACCAGTTTATTTGAAGAGATATTATTCCATTCCTTAATATCATTAACACTTACTTTGAATTTTTCTGCAATCTTTCCCATCGAATCACCTGGACGAATTGTATAGCTTACAACATTTCCTTCTCTTCTTGGTGAATTATCGCCGATGGAATTAACATAATCCTTACCATGAATAATTAATGTCTTACCAACAGAGATATTATTAGAGGTTAACTTATTCCACATTTTAATCTGGTTAATTGCAACACCATACTTGTCTGCAATTTTACCAAGTGAATCGCCTCTTTTTACTTTGTATTTGTTTGTCTTACTTCCTGCAGAAGCATATGAATTTTTTGTTGATTTTTCAGCAGAATAAATAACTAATCTTTTACCTCTCTGAACATGATTACCCTTAATATTATTCCATTCTTTTATCTGGGCAACAGTAACGCCGAATTGAGATGCAATACTGGATAAAGTTTCTCCTCTTGCAACTCTGTGTTCGGTATAAGAATCGCCGCTGTTTACCAATAAAATTTTTCCTTTTTCAGTTTCATTCATTTTATCAATGGATGAATAATATTCAGCTTTTTCAGTAGGAACATATAATTTCAATTCCTGCCCTACTTTTGCTCTTGCTGTGTAAGGAAGATTATTCCAGTTTCTTATGTCAGAAACTCTTACATCAAAAAGATCTGCAATTGCAACAAGGTTATCATTTGTTTTAACAGAGTAGGCAATTTCAGTTTTTCCTTCAGGTACGATTTCAGAAACTGAATCTTCCACAGCTGTATTGTTAGCATATTTTGCCTGTAAACCCGCATCAGATTGTGTAGCGATATTCATTGTATAACTTGGTTTGGTACCCAGGGATTTCATTTCACTTTCAATTGCGGGCAGTTCATCTGTATTAACAGCAAAATCATATTCGTTTGAAGTTGAAACTGGAATTTTAAGTTCTGTACCGGCATGCAGTTTCTTTTTTGTTGAAACACCATTTACATCAGCAAGCTGTGTAATACTTACATCATATTTCTTTGCTATCTGGGATAATTTTTCTCCAGCACGAACTGTATGAGTAAGGAATTGAACTTTGGCTTCATCAGGAATATTTTTAACATTTTCTACGAATGCATCTAAAGACTTTACCGGTATTCTCAACGGATAACCGCCTTCAAAATCGGGCGGAGTTGCATTCTGTGTAAGTTCAGGATTCATTTCACGAAGAAGGTCTGTGCTTATTCCAGCACATTTGGCAAGTATATTCAGGTCATAAGCATCTTTAACATTGTAGGTGGTGTATTCCTGCGGTTTTTCATATTGAATATTTGTGAAGCCATATTTTTCAGGCTGGCTGGCAATAAGAGTAACTGCAACATATTGAGGAACGTAACTTCTAGTTTCCTTAGGAAGGAATCTCCTGATAGACCAAAAATCACTTGCATTAGCTCTTCTCATTGCTTTTCTAACTCTGCCTTCGCCGCTATTGTAAGAAGCAATCGCCAAATTCCAATCGCCAAGAGATGCGTTTAGATCTCTAAGGTGTCTGGCAGCAGCGCGCGTTGCTTTTTCAGGA